>NZ_JAJALG010000100.1:0-1287 GCF_020515205.1 Alteromonas sp. McT4-15 | reverse complement strand
GGGGTTCTAGGGATTTTCCCCTCTAAAGTAACATAGAACGCTACAGGTATTATATTATATGGTCTGTGGCGGTGGGTTACCTTCCAATATTCTGCCATCTTATATAAACACCATCAATCATATTGGCGTTTATTCATCATGGCAATTAGTAATGAACTCTCGATTCTGACTCAGGCAGAACAACGAGACTTGTATTCAGCACCTCAGTTTTCTATTGAGGAACAACGTTTGTATTTTTCGCTAAACGATGTAGAACAGGCCGAATGCCGTACTATCAGGCTTACTAAACATCGTTGTTATTTCGTGGCGCTTCTGGGCTATTTTAAATCTAAGCCAGTGATCATTGCTCCGAGTTTCCGTGATATCAGTATCGACATGCAGTTTATTGCCTCCCAAATTCAAAGAGGTAAAGGGATCAGGCCTTTCAGTGTCAGTAAAATGCAGCGTGACCGTATTTACTCAAGGATACTGCGTCTACTTAATTACAATAAGTGGAATGAAAAACAGCACCTCAATGCTCTGTGCCACCACCTGGTTTACATTGGTCATGCCTGGCTGGAGCCTCGACACCTCTTTGATGCGGCCATTGAATACCTTGCCAGCCATAACATTGCCATTCCTAAGTACTCCGTGCTTCAAAGACTGATAAGCCGCACAATGCAACAGGTCAGAAAAGACCTGACGCTCCAACTGAATCAACTTACCAGTAATGAACTTAACGTATTTCTGGACAACATAATCACTACTAAAGACGACGGGCTGAGTCTGAGCCATCTCAGGGGTGGTGCCAAAAGTCTGACCGTGCCTGAGCTTAAAAAAGAGCTCGCCATTTACCACCGGTTAGCACCATGGCACACGCAAATAAATGACGTTGTGGACAGGCTCAATCTGTCGCTAAAAAATCGACAACACTTCAGCGGCCTTATTGATTACTACGGCAGTAAAGTGCGGCGCTTCAAACGCTCACAGCAGCACCTGTGGTTACTGTGTCATCTGACAGAGCGCATGCAACTTGCACTGGAGCGCCTGACGGATGGGTTTGTTTACCATATCCGAAAACAACAGGAAGCCGCCAACGCCTTTGCACAACAAGCAGTGTTCCTGTCCTGGCAGTCAGCTGCGGACAATGTCACGAAAGCGGCAGAGCTACTTCACCTGTTTGTTGACGAGAATATTGATGACAATCAGCCCTTCTCAGTAGTCAGACAACAGGCATTGAAGGTCATGAATGACAGGGATATCCAGACCCTCTGCCTTTACCTGAAAAAACAGAAACGGACCGTGGAA
>NZ_JAJALG010000099.1:0-1329 GCF_020515205.1 Alteromonas sp. McT4-15 | reverse complement strand
TTGTTCGACAAAACGGCAGGAATGCCGTTTTGCACAACCGAAGGTTGCCCGTAGGGCGAGCGCCATGGACGGCGCGAGTGAATCCCTCACTCTCCGCCATTTTCGAGAAACCCGCACATTGTTGCGGTTTTTTTTATACGTTAAGAAAAGTATGAATGAGTGAGGGTGAGAAGCCCATTGCTAGCCCACCAGACCTTAAGGTTTTAGCTTTCATATGAAATAAAATCTGATCTCATCCTGTCTCTATTTTGTAACTAAACTGCATTTCATCATAAAGTCTATGTATATATAGTGTTTTATTCACTGAAGCCTGATAAAAATAAATAGATTTGCTACTAGTTAAGCCGTACTGCTGAGACTAATTCTTCCTATCCGCTGTTAATCTTTGGTTTTCGGCGTCATCAGCAGTAAGAAAATCAGAGAACCCGAGAGGATAGTATGCAAGCAATGCCCACGCTCAACCTAAGGAAGGGAACCGTAGATCAAAAGCGCGCTGAAATTAAAGCGTATTTTCTTGATTCATTCGATACCTACGAATCACTTTTTTCATGTTTGGCCAATGACGATGCCTTTTACGAGCGGCCAGAAAAGCTAAGGCACCCACTTATTTTCTACTTTGGACATACCGCAACCTTTTTCATAAATAAATTAGTTTTGGCTAAAGCGATAAACGAGCGGATTAATCCTAAATTCGAATCATTGTTCGCCATAGGCGTCGATGAAATGAGTTGGGATGACTTGAACGATGACAATTATGATTGGCCAAGTGTTGAAGCGGTACGTGCATACCGAAATCAAGTGAGAACACTGGTTTGCGACCTCATCGACACATTATCATTCAGTATGCCTATTAACTGGGAAAGCCCCATGTGGCCAGTAATTATGGGCATTGAACATGAGCGTATTCACCTTGAAACCTCGTCGGTATTAATTAGACAACTTCCTGTTAGTTCGGTAAAGCAAAATGAAAATTGGCCTAGGTGTACAACCTTTACAACCAATAGCACACCCGAAAATGGCTTGATAAACGTGCCAGCGACAACAGTCACAAGTTCAAAGTCGTGGGACGGCGAATACTATGGTTGGGACAACGAGTACGGTAATCAACAAGAAAAAGTAAAAGCGTTTAGTGCGGCAAAATACCTTGTAAGCAATGGCGAGTTTCTCGCGTTCGTCGAGGACGGTGGTTATACCAACGCTGATTATTGGGAAGATGAGGGCAACAAATGGGGGGTTCTAGGGATTTTCCCCTCTAAAGTAACATAGAACGCTACAGGTATTATATTATATGGTCTGTGGCGGTGGGTTACCTTCCAATATTCTGCCATC
>NZ_JAJALG010000098.1:0-1340 GCF_020515205.1 Alteromonas sp. McT4-15 | reverse complement strand
CCTGAGGGATCCCCACGAATTTAATTCCATGTGCTTCCGGCCCATGCACTGTCTACTATGGAGCTGTACCATTTGAGTGCAGCTTTCCACTGTCGCATGGTAAACCTTATTCGGCAAGCAATAGCTCTAAGGCCAAGGTAGTGGAATGATAGCACGCTTCTGGTTTCGGTATTCGCTTGGAATTGGCGATGTTTGTTCGAAGAAACAAGCACCATACCCAGTAATATAGCAACCAGTGACGCTAATGTTGTCAGCAATATCAATATTGTAAGACGTTGCTTTTTAATACTTTTGTTTTGTTCATAGCCAAGCCCGAACTTGGTGCTTTTCATGTCCCTAAACCCTTCTTCAATTTGCATCCGCTGTCGATAAATACCGACCACTTGTTTTGATAACTGCCGATGAGAAGAGAGCGATGTTGCCAATAGCCAAGGATCTTTTGCACCCTGAGCATGTTTTTTTGAATGTCCTGAGCGCTTGAGCGAACCATCAGTGTTACGAGCGTGACGGCCTTTACTTTTTTGTTTAAATAAAACAAGCGTGCAGGCAAAAGGACTGCTTCTGACTATCTGGCTATTATCAAAACGCTTTGGTCTGCACGTGGCTTGAGCGTAAAGCTGATGAATACATTGCCACGTGTGCCCAGCGTCAGACGAGTAATAATGCGGCCGACGCACGCGACCGACAATATCCCACCCTAACGCCATCACCTCCCTGAACCACGGTGATTTATACCCTGCATCTGTAACGATAATGGGATGGCATTGTGAAGGTAATACTGCTCGCAGAGCATGCAAAAATGCTCTGTGCGTCGCTTGCTTTTCTCTGGTTTTATTACAATGGACTTCTTGGTAAAGCGTGATGGACCTGCCTTTAAGAGAAATAGCTGCGCGCAATAGAAAATGACCGTTATGCTCATCAAGATCTGACCAATCTACGGAAATAACAGGCCGCAAAATATGACTACATAACAACTGGCATGTAGCTGCATAGATAGTTGGCGTTTCATGTAATAAGTTTGTATTGGAAAGTAATCGGTCGGCTCGCTTAATCCGATGCTTCTCAAAGGCTTTATTATTGATGCCTCGACCTATGCTCGTGACAGTTGCGGCATTTCCGTTAAGCAAACTTTTAACACATGCGGTAAGTGCTTTTTGTCGCGACATATGCATTTTAAAGCTGACAAGCGAGATGACTTTGTTCACAATAGATAGGGCATTCATGGCGTTTAACCTTCATTTGTTTTTGGCGAAAGATCTGATCACCAAACGTCATGAATGTTCCCTTTATTTTTTATCTTACTGAATTTTAGTCATTATTTGTGGGGATACCTCAGGGTC
>NZ_JAJALG010000097.1:0-1347 GCF_020515205.1 Alteromonas sp. McT4-15 | reverse complement strand
TCGCTTCGCTTATGTGGACTCCCCCTTTGTCAACAACATTAGCGGTCAATTGAAGAATTAATGCGTGCTTATGTACGAGCTCTAATTGGGAAGCTACTCCAGGCTCTATGATATTTACGCGGACTTGTTGTCAAATCTCGATAGCGAGCTCGAAGCTCTGAGCGAAGCACTGACTAAACAAGCTGATTTTCATCTTTTATTGAGCATTTGTGTTGTTGGCAACAACCTCGATTAAGCGGCCAATAGTTCTGCTTTGTACTCTGTTCCATTCGCTAACATCGCGAATGCCGTTCTAACTGTTTTATTCGCCAATGCGACCGCTGTACAGCGCTTACCCCTACGTTCAACCATCTGCTGGATCCACCTCTCTTTTTTGGTTTTTGCTGGTCGTCTCATTGCCTGATTAACTGCCGACATCGCACCGCTAACTAAACAACTTCGGAGCATATTGTTTTTAACGTACTTGCCCACCGAGCCTAATTTCACTTTACCGCCTGATGAATGCTGAATGGGTGTTAAACCAATACAAGCAGATGCATCGCGACCTTTTTTAAATTGCCCCATCTCTCCACAACCCAGTGCCATGTAAAGGTTCACAGCGTTTAACGGGCCAACACCCTCTAAGGCCTGTAGTGATTTACATGTTTCGTGTTCGTTTGCTGCTTTTTCTATATATAAATCGTACTGCTTTATTGATTCGATACTCCGTTGGAGTTGTTTCCAGCTTGTATTCAGGGCTTGCCTAAAAATCATTGAAAAACCGTTTTCAGCATCTTCCAGAACATTTTCAACAACACCATTTAACCCACCCTGACTGGATGACACACGGATATTAAACTCTAACAATAAGGATTTTATTTGTTGTTGCATTGCGACTTTATGTTTGATGGCCAGCTCTCGCAGACGAACTAAGGTTTGAAGCTCTTGCTGTTCCTTTGACTTACCGTTAATAAACGACACATCTGTGAGTTGCGCGGCCTGCGCAACCGCTAAAGCATCGTTTTTATCTGTTTTTTGGTTTTGTCTCACACTGGCAACAAGTTTTGCTGAAATTAATCGAGCATCATGCCCGTATTCCAATGCTTTTTGCTTCCAATAGTTTGAGGTACTACATGCTTCAAAAACAATTATCATTGGTTTTGACGACGCTAGCCAAGAACCAAATTCTGTCGGTGTCATTGCCAGATTAGACTGCACCTTGTTGCGTTTGCAAACGCAAACCTGAATTTCTTCTTTCGCTAAATCAACACCTGTGGTTATATTGTGCATGTTGGACTCCATAATATTTTTTGTGTGAGAACTAAAATATTAACCCAGCTCAATGAGTTGGGGGAGTCCAATTATCTC
>NZ_JAJALG010000096.1:0-1412 GCF_020515205.1 Alteromonas sp. McT4-15 | reverse complement strand
TAATGCCGTTCACTTAAGGTGAGCGGCATTTTTCTTTCTGCTGTATCGCTGTGGTCTCTTCTTAACTGTTCGGGGGAAGCTGCGTTCTCGCCGTGGAGCCAGAATAAGATTCTCAGCCATTTTATGCAGGTATTTATACTGCCTTGGAATTGCGCCGGGCGTTGAATAAGGCAGACCGACCAGCAGCGACGTCACCTGAGCCAGCGCACCATTAAAACTAAGCTGGTAAGGCAGGTAGTTTCCTTTAAGGTTAAAGCACATCTGAACCATCTGGTATCGCACTAGATTGTAGGTCAGCAATACGCCCCACAGTTCCTGCTTCACTAATTCAGGAAGGCGACTGCGCAGGGTCAGACGGTTTCCCAGCATGTATTGTTTTTGCTCCCTGTAGCCCAGCTCAATCTCCCAGCGATGCCCATATAAGTCAGCAATATCAGCTGCAGGGTAGCGCATGGCATCAGTCATTGACGTAAGCACCTCATAGGTTTTACCTTTGATTTTTCGGCTCACAATACGAGCGGTCAGGGTATCGGGTAATCCCGGCCATAACTTCCTAGAGCGAGGGTTACTGCTTAACATTACCAACTTGTCGTTGCGTCCCAAGGAGCGAATTTCTTGATATTGCAGGTTCTTTTTAACAGGAATAAGCCAGTGACGGTTTTCCCCTTCGAGCTGCCATTGATGTAATAGGCCCAGGGAGTAAAACCCTTTATCGAACAGGGTGACACTATTATCTGGGGTAGTTTCGATAAGCTGTTCGGCCAGCCTCATTTCGTTGACGGCGTAACTATCAAACGCGCTTCCCGTCATCAGGTGGGTGCTTAGCTCCATCTGACAAACCATTCTTACTTGCGGGTAAAGAGAATCCTTTTGGCGTGAAAACGCGTCGGCATTTTCCGGCGTATCTTCGGTACGCCAGACGACACCATCAACGCCTAACAGCGTCAGCCCATTCCACTGAGGTAAGTTTGCCTGCCTGAGCCAGTGCGCCGTCATGTGCTGATACACCGCCTTTGCACCACTTTCCCCCAAGGTTTTACGACGCTGCGTTAACGCACTTTTCGCCACAAAAGGCTTACCCTCGCGATCAACAATATCGAGCTGGTTTACAACATCAGATATCGACTTGTCATTGTACAGCGCCATGCCTACAAGTAGCCATACCAGTGATTCAAGCGACAACTTACGTTTGCGCAAGGTAACTGTATCAGACATCTGATAAGCTTGTTCAATCAAGTCTAATGGAATGAGGTCAGACAGCGCTTTAGCTTGTGGCTGCTTAACAGTATTGATGATGTCTAAAGCTTGAGAAACGTCCATAAAAAAATCCGATATCAGTTACCTGATACCGGATTTTGAAGCCTTGAAAAGATCGGTCAACCGATCATTAAATTCTTAACTGATCGGCATTA
>NZ_JAJALG010000095.1:0-1433 GCF_020515205.1 Alteromonas sp. McT4-15 | reverse complement strand
CTAATGCCGATCAGTTAAGAAAAGTTTTAGCGATCGGTTGACCGATCTTTTATAGATGTAAAAATCCGATGAGCATTTGCCATCGGATTTTTTTATGGATATCAAAACAGCGTTAGATACTGCTTTCAACGCCAGTACCCAGTTTCACTCATTTGAAAAGCTCTCAACTTTCTTAGACCCTTCAATTATCGATGAGGCCTTTGTTGAAGCAGGTGTTGCAACCGTTAGAAAGCGTCGCTTACCGCTTGAGTCGGTAATGTGGTGTGTCATGGGAATGAGTCTTTTTAGGCAAGAATCAGTGTGGAATATTGCTACTAAGATGGATATTGCATTGCCCGGTAAAGCTCCGCTGGTAGCGCCAAGCGCTATGGTTCAGGCGCGGCAGCGTCTAGGAACTGAAGCCGTTGAACAGTCATTTAAAAAGATGGCGAAACATTGGTATCAACAGAGTGAATTCGAAACATGGAACGGCCTGAATTTACTTGGTGTCGATGGGGTCGTATGGCGAACGGCTGATACTGCGGAGAACCGAGAAAAATATGGCTCTGGCAGCACACAATATGGCGATACAGCCTTTCCTCAGATTCGTATGGTCTGCCAGATGGAGTTGACAAGTCATCAACTTATAAACAGTGTATTTGACAAGTATAAGTCTAACGAGATGGTACTAGCAGAACAGCTAATTAAAGACACGCCTAACCACTCGCTCACTATGTTTGACCGTGGTTTTTATTCGTTGGGTTTACTCCACCAATGGCATAGTGAAGGACAAGAAAGACACTGGATGATACCCGCCAGAAAAGGCCTCCAGTTTGAAGTATTAGAGAGTTATAGCCGTGTAGATAAGCGGGTAAAACTAACAACCACACCTCAAGCGAGAAAGAAGCTCGCCACGCTTCCCAATGAAATTGAAGCGCGCCTAATTACGAAGAAAATTAAGGGAAAAGAGTGTCGAATGCTTACATCACTTACCGATGTGATGCGTTATCCCAGTGACGAGATTGTAGACTTATACAGTCATCGATGGGAGATAGAGTTAGGGTATCGTGAAATGAAGCAGACATTATTGAACAGTGAATACACGCTTCGAAGTAAACGGCCTGACATGGTTGAACAAGAATTATGGGGATTACTGCTGGCTTATAATCTAATAAGAGTAGCAATGACTGAAGCCGCTTCACGCAAAGGTATCTGGCCTAATCAACTAAGCTTCAGCGGGTGTTCTAGCGCAGTGATTGCATTCCTTCTAACAACAGGGCTTACAAGCCCCGGGAAGCTGCCCGTATTGTATGAAAATCTTATCAATCAACTGACTTACTATGTGCTCCCACCACGGCGAGAGGATAGGTTATATCCACGATGTGTTAAACCCAAACCAAGTAAGTACCCCGCCAAAAAGAAAAATGCCAGTCAGCTTAACTGACTGGCATTAG
>NZ_JAJALG010000094.1:0-1528 GCF_020515205.1 Alteromonas sp. McT4-15 | reverse complement strand
GATGAAGTTAGGAGGTTTAGCTTAGGGAGTTGGACTGACTGCTAGCGCAGCCAGCGAATAACTATTACCTATTGACAGGAGTTGGGCTCATATGTGTTATGTGTAAGTGCCAATTTAGTCCTCCAATTTGCCAAATGTCCAATCTGCAATGGAAGAAAAACGTTCTGCATAGGTACCAATACCCATAGACGTTAGTTGATGAATTGTCGGATCTATTTTGGCCAGCTTCCCTACATGAACGAGTTTAGGCTTGCTGCTTTCTATGCAATCATCGTCACCACATAAAAATTGCCAAGAGCCGTCAAAATCTCTCACTGAAAACAAAATAGGTGCAGATTGCGCAAATACGTGAGGACAGACAAACACACCATAGTCATCCTTGAAATTCAAACTTACCTCCTTACACATAACGCTCCGCATAACGGGCAAAAACACGTAGGCTACAATACCAAGCGAAGCGCAGGGAGCCTACGTGTTTTTGTCCCTAGCGAGCGCAGCGAGTGTTAATGCGTTTGTTATGTGCGCGGCTCTGAAACAACCTTTACGTAACCAACTATGGTGTACGCCTCACAAATATGCCAAGTAAAGCCTTTTTTGATTAATGGTAAATCTTGTTTGGGCAATACAAACCCTCCAATTGCTCTGCAAGTACTCCCTGGCTCTAGTATTTCGACACCGATAAAATTTAGCTTTCCAATAAAGGCGTAATCTCGACCAGGAATCCAATGGTTTGGGCTTATTCCAGTTCGATACCCCCACCGATTTTTCATGGCAAGTTCAATTAAGGAGACTTCAACTTCACATTCTATATCGACAGTTTCCAAGCTAAACGTCCCTTGAGCACATAACGCCCCAATAACGGGCACAAACGCGTAGGGCAAAATAGCGAAGCGGCCCTGCGTGTTTGTGTCCCAGCGAGCGGAGCGAGTGAGTTAATTGGTTTGTTATGTTGCCAGCCATTGAGGCTAATAGAAGTCATATAGCTCTTTGAACCTTTCTAGTGACTCCTCTTCATTTTGTCCGAGAAGAGATTCGTTATAACTGATACTTTCAGGTACGCCAGCAGTTGAAAAGTTCACCCTAACAAACTCTGCATAATGGCTTATGCCATAGCTTAGGTCTTGAAAGCCAAGAGTTTTGTTCTCTGAAATTGGCTTAAAAGAGTTCGCATGAATAAACAAAGAACTCAGAGTTGGGCCATTCTTGTGATATTGAGCATTTATTTGTACAAGTTTAATTTCAATACCTTTTAGATGAGGCATTTGCTCTAATACAAAAGATATTGATCTCTTTTCAATCGCATCTTTATCTAGTGACGCTAGTGTATCCCAAACATACTCTTCTGTTCCTTGGGCTGATGAAAGGAAGAACATAAGAAAACATGCAAGCACTCTCGACTTCAACTTTTCAAACCTCCAATGTTTATTGCAACATAACTTTTAAATAAGGGGCGCAGGCATGTGGGCTAAAATCCGAACGAAGTGAGCAGCCCACATGTTTGCGTCCCAGCCCGCGTAGCGGGCGAACT
>NZ_JAJALG010000093.1:0-1581 GCF_020515205.1 Alteromonas sp. McT4-15 | reverse complement strand
TAGACACAATGACTCCCTGTGAAATGCTAGCCTCCGCATTTTCGTGGGTTAGCTGAAAGCCAGTGCCATAATTAGTTTGCTTAAGACTAAATCATTTGGAGGCTAGCATGAACAAACATAGCATGATTTTTATCGGGTTGGATACGCATAAAGAGTTTCATGAAGTTGCTTATTGTGAGGAACAGCGTGGCGCGACGCCCGTTCATTATGGTCGTATTCCCTCGTCTAAGGTCAGTGTGAAAAAGCTGCTTCGTCAGTTTGAATCTAAATATCCCGGCGCAACACTTCACGTTGTTTATGAAGCTGGACCGTGTGGTTATTGGATTTATCGTCTGATAACAAGCTTGGGACACTGTTGCTATGTCGTAGCTCCGTCTCTTATTCCCAAAAAGCCGGGAGAGCGAATTAAAACTGACCGTCGAGATGCGCTTAAGCTCGTTAGGTCACTAAAGTCTGAAGACCTTACACCCATCTACGTGCCCGAGCCGGAAGATGAAGCTGTGCGGGATTTATCTCGAGCTCGAGAAGCAGCAATGAAGGATTTAAAAGAAGCCAAGTACCAGCTTAAAGCGTTACTCTTGCGAAATAATATACGCTATGAAGGCACCGCCAACTGGTCGAAGAAACACCTTCGCTGGCTCACGGAATTGATATTGCCTCATCCGGCTCAGCAAATTGTCTTGCAGGAACAACTGCAAACCATTGAGGAACGTATCCGGCGACTGGAAAGGCTCGACAATGAGTTAACCCACCATGTGCACCAATGGCGCTATTATCCGGTAGTGAAAGCCGTTCAGGCGATGCGAGGCGTTCGATTGCTCGTTGCTGTTGGCGTGGTAGCAGAACTTGGCGATTTACATCGCTTCGACCATCCAAGAAAGCTCATGGCTTATCTGGGCTTAGTTCCCAGTGAACAATCATCAGGTGGAAAGCGACACTTAGGAGCCATTACAAAAGCAGGAAATGGCCGAGCAAGGCGTTTACTGATTGAGGGGGCGCACAGCTACCGTTATCCGGCTAACGTCTCTACTGAATTACAGTTAAGGCAGGAAGGCTTACCTAAAGACATCGTCGATATCGCTTGGAAAGCACAGCTTCGCTTGTGCAAACGCTATCAGCGCATGAGTAAAAAGGGCAAACACTACAATTTAATCATTACCGCGATAGCCAGAGAAATGGCGGCATACATCTGGGCTATTGCAAAGGAAGTGGTACTCACGCCGGTAAACCCAAAATTAAGACTAAGCCGAGTACCTGCATGAAAAACGAGTTTGAGCTAACGCATTCGGGTCAGGCCGCGGGATGTGGCACAACCTACGAGGGCGTTATGATGGCAACAACCTAACGGTTGTTGAACCACGAGCATAGACTGATGAGAAGGTGCTACGGCGGAACATGTAAGGTCAGCTCTGCTTATTTATTGGATAAGTAGCCTACGAATACCAGCATAATAACCGACGACATTACTGCCTCATCCGGTGCGTTAGCTCATTTAATATGAGTGAGGAACACAGCTAATTATGGGCTGAAAGAGTGTCAGGGAAGCGCTCGTTCAGGGTTGACAAAGGGAGTCATACCAAC
>NZ_JAJALG010000092.1:0-1584 GCF_020515205.1 Alteromonas sp. McT4-15 | reverse complement strand
AAATGATTTAGTCTTAAGCAAACTAATTATGGCACTGGCTTTCAGCTAACCCACGAAAATGCGGAGGCTAGCATTTCACAGGGAGTCATTGTGTCTAGGCGTCATTTACTTACAGCATTAAAATGTGGGTTCAGAGGTGACATTCCAGCATCAAGGTTGTTTCGCTAGGTTGCCTTTACAGCTTACTTTTTCGGTAGTTTCAACGGCTTTAGCAACGTGCTTTTCATCAACACCGCAACGCCAACATTCTGCATCACCAGCTTTCAAAACTCGCTCTTTTATCCAGCAATATCCTTTACATCTGGCATTTCGCACAGGGTTGTTTTATCTTAAATTCAATAGGTTAAACACGCGGTCTATTTGGCTAGTGGTGGCAGCAAAGCTGCGTACGTTCCTTTGTACGCCTAACAAAACGCTGTTGGCACTCCCTTCGGTCGCTGGGACGCTAACACGGGGCCGCTTCGCGATTATGGCCCCATGTTAGCGCCCCAAAGCTTAGCGTTATGTGCCTTAAAATATGAAGTATTTATTCGTAATTTTTAGTTTATTCCTCATGGCTGGTTGCGAAGTTAACTCTATTAAAAAGGTTGGCTACGGCAAGACTTTAGATACCGAGGTTAATGCAGCTTGTTTCAATAAAAGTTTTGGACACTTCCAGAATAGTACTGGCTATATTTTAAGTGTCAGAACTGAAATTCAGGGAAGCTCAGTCTTAAGTTATGATTTGACGATAGATGGCCAGAGAACTGCCGAGAGTCACGGACAATTTACGCGTAATTCGTTTCAATTATCAAAAGATTTTCTGGCGCAGCTAATAGAACAATGCTCTTATTAGTCATGGAGCACATAACAAAAAAATTAAGTCGCTCGCAGGCTCGCTGGGACGCATACAAGTGGGGCGGCTTCGCCATTATGCCCCACATGTCTGCGCCCGTTATTGGAAAGTTATGTGCAAGGTTGTTGAATATGGATGTCATCTCTTCGCAAATAGATCTTGAAGATTTTGTCAGTACCAAATGTAAAAAGGTCGCTGTTAGTAAAAGCGGTTGGGTTACTCTGTATATAGAAAAAGAGAATGGTCGTTACTGGATTAAAAGTTACCCAAATAGTGCGTTACATGGGGGCGGTCAGCCTATTCTCTCAAAAATAGACAAAGCTTTGGCAAAAGAGCAATTTGATGTTTAAAGCAATTGCACATAACAAAAAAATTAAGTCACTCACTGCGTTCGCTGGGACGCATACACGTGGGCTGCTTCGCATTTTAGCCCACGCGTCTGCGCCCCTTATTTAAAAGTTATACACCACACATTATTTAGTAATAATCAGGCTAAAGTTCAGTGCTTTTTTACAACGGCTTTGAGGGTTCGTTTGGGTTTTCGGTCAGCATCGAAGGAAACTTGAAAGCACCGCTTTTCAACTCAAGCAGCTCTCTTCTTTGGCAGCAAGTAAAAGCTAAAAACGTTGGTTGTTTTATTCAGTACTTTTACCCTATTTTCTTCAACATGCTGGCAGTTAAGAAACGGTTTGTGTATAACAAAAAAATTAAGTCGCCTGCTAGCGCAGGCTGGGACGCATACACGTGGG
>NZ_JAJALG010000091.1:0-1600 GCF_020515205.1 Alteromonas sp. McT4-15 | reverse complement strand
TTGATACTTATTGAGCCTTCTCCCCAGCTTAACCAATAAATTGGCTAAGCTGGAAGGCGACCAAACCCAAAACGGAGAAGACTCAATGCAATTCTATACTAACTTACATCCTTTTTACTGCGGAATCGATCTTCATGCACGAATGCTTTATGTGTGCATTTTAGATGAACGCGGCGAGATACTGGTTCATAAGAAGATAAAGGATTCACCCGAACAGCTTTTAAAGCTTCTGGCACCCTATATCGGGAATATTGTGGTGGGCGCAGAATGTATGCATTGTTGGTACTGGCTCAGTGATTTTTGTGAACATCATAATATTAATTTTATCCTCGGCCACGCTCTGTACATGAAGGCTATTCATGGTGGTAAGACGAAGAACGATAAAATTGATGCGTATAAGATTGCCAAGTTAATGCGAGGTGGTAATTTTCCTTTGGCTTACGTTTACCCAAAGGAAAAGCGTGCTATTCGAGATTTGTTACGCAGACGAACTCACGCAATGCGCCATAGTGCCGAATTAAAGGCATTTATAAAGAACGCGTTGTCACAGTACAACTTGCCAGTCCCTGATAAGTCAGACTTAAGCTACACAACAGGTCGTGACGCAATGCGTGGATATTTCCCCAATCCACAGGTTCAACGCAGTATTGATATGAATCTACGATTGATTGAAGTTTACGACCATGAAGTCAGCAGCATTGAATGTCATGTAGAAAAGCTCACTAAGCATGACAATGGTAGAGACTACTATTTACTGCGTTCATTACCTGGTGTCGGACGCGTTCTTGCGCTGACTATTCTTTACGAAATAGGCAGTATTCAGCGTTTCGACAGTGTTCAGAAGTTTGCGTCTTATTCTCGGCTAGTTAAATGCAAAGCAGAGTCCGCAGGTAAAAGCTACGGGACTCAGGGCAATAAAATTGGTAATGCGCATCTTAAGTGGGCGTTTTCTGAAGCAGCGGTACTTTTTCTAAAGGGTAATCCGCCTGCGCAGGCTTATTTAGCTAAGTTACAAAAGCGAATGAGCAAGGCAAAAGCACTATCGGCTTTAGCGCATAAACTCGGTCGTTGTATGTACTTTATGTTGAAGAATCAAACGGTATTCGACAGTGAACGATTTTTAGGAGGGTAAGTCGCACAGGCGGATGAGCTGAACATCTAACTGGTCGAATGGTGAGTATGGTGTTCATGGTTATTTAGGGGAATAGCCTGTAAGACATGAACTATACCAATGTCCACAGCCATCACGTTTTGATTAGACATCCGCCTGTTGCGCATCAATACCCTGAGCTAAATCGCTTGCACCTGAGCTGAGCCTGCCCCTAACTGGCGATACCAGTCAGCCACTACGTTTTGAATAGTGCCAGCGTCAGGTTAACCGATGAATGTCTAGTGCCCCTGTTCACGCCATGGAATGCACGGCAACAGGCAGCGAAGAGATCGTACTAAGAGAGCCTCTATATGTGTTTGCCGCAGGTGATGCCTGACGATGAACATGACAGATGAAGTTAGGAGGTTTAGCTTAGGGAGTTGGACTGACTGCTAGCGCAGCCAGCGAATAACTATTACCTATTGACAGGAGTTGGGCTCATATGTGTTA
>NZ_JAJALG010000010.1:0-114770 GCF_020515205.1 Alteromonas sp. McT4-15 | reverse complement strand
GTATTAAAGTCATCCACGAGCGTAGGTTTAATACCCGCTTTCGCTAACACCGTAAGTAGACCTTCCCGACGGCCTTGGGTTTCAGCGCAAAATAGCACTTTAGCGCCACTTGCGGTGGCGCTTTGTACGGTTGCCATCAAGCGTTCCGCAGGTATTTTTTTCTGTGCGTTGATGGCGATATCGTCAAGCAATTCACATCGAAGGTTAGTGGTGCCGACTTTTTCATCTAATACTCTGCTTGAAAGCGATGCCCGAGGCCATTGCTTAATGGCACCAAATAACTCATTTATTGGTAAAAATAGCTCGTCAGGGGCGAGTAGGGGACGTGCTAAATTATAGCGATACTGCTCGTAACGCTCTTGCACATCGGCCCAAAAAAACTCGCTGGCATCTTGCACGTCACCATGTAGCAATAACAAACTTTTAGGGTGCAAATAGTCAAATAAGGTGGCGGTTTTCTCAAAAAACAGTGGGAGGTAATATTCAATGCCACTTGGCATGGTGCCTTTACTAACTTGAGCAAACACGCTTTCAGACGCGTTGTTAGCATCAAATTTCGCCAGAAAATTTTGTCGAAATAACGTAATAGCGTCTTTGTCTGTGGGAAACTCTCGGGCCGGCAACAAGCGAATTTCATTAACCGCTTCACCTGAACGTTGTGTCTCGGTATCAAAATAGCGAATTGAGTCAATTTCGTCGTCAAATAAATCTATGCGAAACGGTTGGTCGCTCCCCATTGGGAACAAATCAATAATACTGCCACGAACAGAGAATTCGCTATGACTCATTACCTGGCTAACATGCAAATAACCAGCTTGCTCTAAGTTGCGCCTAAATTGATCCCTATCTAGCGTATCTCCTTTATTTAGCATTAGCAGATATTTGGCAAGGTAATCGGTAGGCGCCAAACGCTGCATCAGCGTATTAACCGGCACAATGAAAATACCGTCTACCTGTTGGGTAAATCGAAATAGGGTTTCAAGACGCTGCGAAACAATATCTTGGTGTGGTGAGAATGAATCGTAGGGCAGTGTTTCCCAATCAGGAAACAACGTAATCGGTGTATTAGCCAGTCGCTTGTTATCGCCTACGCCACCTTTTAGGAAAAATGCTATTTCCTTTTCCAGCTTCATGGCAGAAGGCGTATCTGCAGTAATAAGTACAATAGGACCACTATACTGATTTAGCGCCTGGCTGATACACAGCGCGGCGCTACTACCTTGTAGTTGACCCCACTGTTTATGATCTTGTGATGATGCGTCTTTTTTCGGCGCTGGTAAAGGCAGCGATAATAAGCTAGCTGTCATGACTTCCTATTTTTAAAATTCACGTAATACCAATTAATACGGCGATATATACTGCTAAAAGTACCTTTTAGGATCCCGAACGTTTTTCTTGTGCCCGTTTTCTAAGCTGCAATGTTTGAATGTGCAAACTTGCCCGTACAAGTAATTCCTGATCGGGTTCGCGAATAGTCGTAAATATAAACGCAGTATGATAACCCGTGTCAGTTTGCTCGCAACTAATGACTTCGCCATAACAAAAAATTGCGGCAGCTTCGGCATCAAGAAATAATTTAAGTTCAGCGTGCTGTCCTACGTTTAGTGGCGATTGCATGTCAACAATAACGCCACCGCCACCAAACTTGACCGACTTAAAGCGATATTCAGGTTCGTCCTGTTGGTGAAGCACAAACGACATCATAAGGTCGATTTTTCGCGATTGATGATTGAGGTAATCGGCTAAGGTTTCTGCGTGTTCGCTTAAATTCCGCAACGGGCGCAGCGCTTGAGCTTCAATTGCCGCCATTTCGCTGGCAATGCGAAACGCATAGGGCATTGCTTCCTCTATTCCCTCTTCATCGGGTACGGGTTCGCCTTTTTCAAGCGCACGTACATTGACATTAATACCATGCGTGATTGAAAAATATTCGTCGAATTGGGCTTGTTTTTGTTCTAGGCTTTGCTCGCTCACTTCATTCCTCTGCCACTAATTCTTGTGCAGCCAGTAGCTTACACGTAGTATAACCACTTTACTATTTCGGGTTTACTGCTTTGCAACATAAACCTACTCTCGCCAGCTTTTTGCGTCATGGTTAATAGCATAGTGAATGGCGAGGCATATTACCGTATTACTTTCAAAACAAGGCGCTATGTTTTCTTCTTTCTATCCGCTTTCTGCATTTATTGCTTATCGCTACGCTAAATCGAATAAAGCTAGCCAGAACAGCTTTGTCTCATTCATTAACCGTTTCTCAGTAGCAGGCATTGCGCTTGGTCTTATGGCGTTAATCATTGTCGTGTCAGTGATGAATGGGCTCGAAGGCCAATTGAAGCAACGTATTTTGGGCATTGTTCCCCATATTGAGTTAGCCACGCCGTTAAACACGCAGTCCCAAGTAGTGGGTGTAACAGCTTCAATGGCATTTCGCGAAGCAGAAGCCGTGGTGCAAAGCCGTACGGATTTGCGTGGCGTACAGATACACGGTGTTGAACCAAACGCAATGCTGATGCATACCATGGTAGCGAACAAACTGGAGCAAGGAAGATTCGAAGATATTACACCCAACAGCTTTCATGTTGTTATTGGACGAGCACTTGCGGTCAAACTTGATGCCCGGGTAGGAGATCGCATACGCGTAATGGTAGCAGGTGCCAGCGTATATACGCCTTTTGGTCGAATGCCAAGCCAGCGCCTTGTCACGGTGGCGGGTATTTTTGATATGGGGTCTAAAATGGACGATAAAGTCATCTATATGCATCTTGATGATGTAAATAGGTTGCTTCGTGACCCTAAAGGAGAAGGTATTTCACAGCGTCTGTTTTTAGATGATGCATTTAACTACCTCGCTGTGGTTGAACAGCTAACCGAATCATTTCACATAGACGCCGCGCAAATTAAAACGTGGCGAGAGCGTCAAGGGCCATTATTTGATGCCGTGAAAATGGAAAAGAATATGATGATGCTGATGTTGCTGCTAATTATCGCAGTGGCTGCATTTAATATAGTGTCAGCATTGGTAATGGTTGTAACTGAAAAGCAAGGTGACATAGCGGTTTTGCAGACACAGGGCATGCTACCAAGCACCATTATGTGGATTTTCGTTTTAAATGGATTGTTTAACGGCGTAAAAGGTGCTGCGATTGGGCTGTTGTTAGGTGTAGTGGTAACTCTTCAACTAAACAATTTTTTGGCACTTATTGGTTCGCCCCTGGCGTTATCGGCAGATGGCAGTGGTTTGCCAATTGAGATGAATATGGTCCAGATAGTCAGCATAACAGGGCTGTCACTATTACTTTGTGTCAGCGCCAGTATCTATCCGGCAAGAAAAGCGATGAAAATTCAGCCGTCCCAGGCACTGCAAAACGAATAATTCATTGAATTTGCCGTGCAAAATAGGTTGAAATTCACTATACTCGCGGTCTTTTAAATTTTGCCCAGTGAGACGTCATGAACAAGAATTTTATCACCTCGCAATCGCTTTTACAGGATTCCTTTCGCTTAGCGTCAAAGGTGTATGAAGATGGCTTCCGTCCAGACTTTATTATTGGTATCTGGCGTGGTGGTGCTCCAATTGGTATCGCGGTTCAGGAGTTCTTCGAGTTCAAGAACACGTCAACAGACCACATCGCGGTGCGTACATCGTCGTACTATGGTATCAATAAGCAGTCTAAAGAGATCCGTGTTCACGGTTTGCACTATCTGGTAGAGAACGCAAACGCAGATGATAAGTTGCTTATTGTTGATGATGTATTCGACTCAGGTCGCAGTGTAGAAGCACTTATTAAGCAAATTAATAAACTTATGCGTCTTAACATGCCAAAAGACATCCGTATTGCGTGTCCTTGGTATAAGCCGCAAAACAATACCACTGACTTAGTACCAGACTACTACGTGAACGAAAGTGACGAGTGGTTAGTGTTTCCACATGAAATTGCAGGCCTTTCTGAAGAAGAAATTCGCGAAGGTAAAGGCGAACTTGCTGACGTAATGGATATCCTGTTTCAAAAGTAAGCTGCACGCACTCTACCTATAAAATCAAAGCCTCAGACATTCGTTTGGGGCTTTTTTATATCTAACATGTTAGTGGTTTTCGGGCTATTTGTGCCGTCACCCTCACGGTCAATCTACGGTGCTGTTACATTAAGTCAGGTGTTGGAAAGGTGAGGGTGAACGTAGTGCCAACGTTAACTTCGCTGTCCACCGAAATTGTGCCGCCCATGGCTTCGACGATAGAAAAAGAGATATAAAGTCCCAACCCAGTCCCTTTACCTGTTGGTTTTGTGGTGTAGAAGGGTTCAAATAGCTTCTGTAACGCATGTTTTTCTATTCCACATCCAGTATCTGCGACTTGCAAAACCGTTGTATTATTTTGTTTGTCGTGCCAAGAACGAATAGTAAGTGTGCCACCGTCTTCCATTGCTTGTGCTGCGTTTACAAATAGGTTTACCAATATTTGATTTAACTTGCCGGTTTTACCCTTAATCGCTGGTGGTTCATTAAGGTACTGACAAATCTCAATTCTGTGTTTCAGTTCGCTGTTCACCAAGCGCAGTGCGTGTGCTACACAGTCATCGACATTAACTGTTTCATCATCTGCAATATCAGCGTCGTGAGAAAATGATCGCAAACTGGTTATGATTTCGGTTACGCGCATTAGGCCTTCTTCTGACTCTTCACAAATATCTGCAATTTCGTCACTTAACGAGTCGAGCTTATTTTGTTGCGCCCAAGTTGTAGCGCGGTCAGCTAGCTGTGCTCGCTCTTGTTCTGATGAACTTTTGGCTAGCGATACAACAATATCTTGCATTGTCGATAAGCTAGGTAAAGTGTCTTTTAAAAAATGTATATTGCTATTAATAAACGCAATGGGGTTATTTATTTCATGCGCAACACCCGCCGCGAGCAACCCCAGTGACGCCATTTTTTCAGAATCAATAAGGCTTTTTTCAACTTGCGCTTTCTCTTCTTTTAACCGAACCGTTTCAAGCGCCATGAGTTTGGCTTGAACACTCATGGCCATTTGCTCAGTGAACGTACGATAGCGGTTAGCCATTTCTACATATTCCTGTGTGTAATAGCCCAAAGTATTGTGACAAAACACAATAACCGCATGTTGGGAGTGCACTTTAAAAGGACAGTACAACACCGAGGTTACAGAGATATCGAATGTATCAAGGTGCGCCTGCCACGTTGGCTGCATTTTGATATTGAACAGGGCGACGGGGGTGCTCTTTATGGCTTTTGATAATGTTTCATCGATGTCCCACAGTGAGTCTAACAACGGCGAAAAAGTACTGTTAGTGCATCGCATTTTTCCCTTACTATCGTTTTCAAGCACAAAACATACTTCATAGTTATAGAGGCTTTTAAAAATTCCAAACATCTTCTTATAAAGCTCTTGTTCGCTGGTAGCGGTCAGCAAAGCTCGCGTACCCGCTAACAAGGCATCACTTTCTTTCTTATGGGCTTCAGCTTGCTCTTTTAGTCGATAAACGAGGGCAAGATCTTCTAAAACGTTTTCGTAATCTTTATTCATTTTGAAAACACAACAGCTGAAATCATCAAATTGCCATGCCTGTTTTTGCCATCAAGGAATCGTCCTTGTTCGCCAAAAGTGAATGGGCCGCATATGGGCAAACCGTCAAACTTTACTTGCAGGTTTTCAATCATAGGTACAATGGCATCTCCCACCATAAGCCTACAACCTGCGCAGTAAATCATAAGCACACCCACAGGTGTTTTATTTTGCGGAAGAAGCATAATTGCGTTAGTAATCACCCGTTCTGCACGAGATGTGAGGCTATCAATATTGCCTTCCATGAGGGTTAATACGTCACCTTCGTGTACTTCTGAAAAAACGTTGAGGCTACCATCAAGGCAAACTTCATCAGGATGGCAAAGCAAATAATTAAACGCGCCGTTTTCCAGCTCGACGGGTTTACCCAAAGGTGCTGATGACGTGAGCCCTAAAATTTGCCCGCCACTGAGCTCGTTTTCAATGAGGTTGTTGGTAGCACTGTTATAAATCTGACTTGCGGATTGGCCGTTTAATGCTGCTAAATTTCTTCCACGAGCTGATGTTACCGTAAACACTGTTTCAGTAGGTTTGTAACCAGAACTGTAACTTAAACCCAGTGGAGTAGAGGGGTACAACACACAGACCGCTATTGTATTAGCCCCACAAGTATTTGCAGTTGCAGTGCACCAATTGCCCTCCACGGTATTGTCTGCTGTTGAACCACCAAAAATGGGCACCTGTTCTCCTACGACGCTGGCAAAACCTTCCAGAATACGTTCCTCTTCGCCAGGCGGTAACGCACACCATATCAATGCTGGACTTTCATAAGGCCTAGCGGCATTCGCAAGGGCTTGTTCAAGTGCCCGAGCGCCTGCGTTGAAAGGCTCACTTTGATTAGTCATTTCGTTGTACAAAGCGGCACTACCCACGCCGTAAGCACCTTGGCTGTCATCAATACAAAATAAAGAGATGTCGGCATTCGCTTTTGCCGTTTCAGCATTACAATGCAGAGCGCCAAGACATGATGTGGCCAGCATAAAGGAAGTGGTATGAGCACAGAAAACTTGCTGTATTTGCTCTGAATTATGTATGCAGTTGCTATAGGCGATAACTACAGAGTAATTGTGAGTGCTCAACAGCTGGTTTAATTCCATATTGAGCGCTTCTGTTGAATGATGTTTTAAAGAGTGGGTGATTATCTGCATACAGACCTACTAGTATTCCAATGCCCCTAAAAGCATAGAAAATTTCTATCACTTTCTTATTAAACATTAGTTCAAAGTTGCAGTAGTTGCGTTGAAAGATGCAGTTGTTTATTAAAAGATAAGACGTTACTTGTCTAAATAGAATTTATCGTGAAAAGTGTATACCCATGTTGGCTGATAAATGACGAGTAATGTAATCGCCATTCCATTCAAAAGTGCCTCTGGGAATACCAATAGGGGAATCAGCAAAACGTAGTTGTCGAAAATGACGTCCCATGGGTAAGTACCTTCGGTGTAGTAAAACAAACCCAGGGTAAGTGTTTTTAGCGCTATGGAAAGTGCCGCAGGGAAAAACGCACATAAAAAAATATACACGAACAATTGTCTGGTAATACGATGAAACGACAACATGTAAAACAGGTAAGTAACACCTATTGGGAGGATAGTGCCGACTAAGCCGTTTACACCAATATTTTCCCAAGCGTTAAACCCAACGCTTGTTGAACCCAGTAATGTAATAAAAGCAGTAATTATAGCGAGGCGAAACCCTAGCATAAGGGTTACAACAGACAGACCTAGAAAATGAACATCTAAGCCGTCGTAAATGCCAGCCTTGAAAAGCCACAGCACAAACAAACTTGCAGCACTGCCAAATACTAAGTGCTGCTGATGTTTATTTTTAAGGAAGTGAGCCACATCAAGGTGTTTTAGTGCACCAACTAAAAAGCCGCTGTATACCAAAAGGGCAATGGTTTGAAGTGTGCTCACTACAATTCCTGTTAAATTTAAACGTTAGCTAGTCGCTGTACACTGCCCAAATTGGCGCGTGGTCTGAAGGCTTTTCAATGCCTCGAAGTACGTAATCGATACCCGCATCGGTCAACTTAGTGTGCAATGGCTTTGTCGCCAAAATAAGGTCAATACGTAGGCCTCTATTGTCATTGAACCCCTTTGAACGGTAATCAAACCATGAAAACTTATCATCTGTTTTCGGATTCAAGGCACGAAAACTGTCTTCAAAGCCCCAATCGATAACGGTATTTAGCCACTCGCGCTCTTCAGGCAAAAAGCTACACTTACCTGTACGCAACCAGCGTTTACGGTTTTCTTCGCCAATACCAATGTCTAAGTCAGTGTGTGAGATATTAACATCACCCATTACAATGACTTGATCATCTGGCGTATGATTACCATTGAGGTAAGCCATCAAATCTTGATAGAACTTGCGCTTAGCAGGGTACTTAGTTTCGTGCTTTTCATTTTCACCCTGCGGGAAATAGCCATTTAAAATTGTAACTGGCTTGCCGCTGTCATCTGTTGTCTTCAACATGATCATGCGGCGTTGTGCATCTTCATCGTCACTTGGAAAGCCCATGGTTACTGACTCTGGCTCTTTTTTAGCGAGAAAGGCCACGCCGTAATGACTTTTTTGGCCGTGAAAATATACGTGATAACCCATAGCCTCTACGTCTTTCACAGGAAACTGTTCGTTATGCACTTTAATTTCTTGCAAGCCAATAATATCTGGCTGGTGGGCATCAATTAACGCTTGAAGCTGATGTAAGCGAGCGCGGATACCATTAATGTTAAATGAGATTACTTTCATGCGTTCTTTTGTATTAATAAGTTTGGCGCAAGTTTACCAGAAACAACGCAATTACCAATTCGCTATTCATGCAATTGCGTAAGTTTAAAGCAATTTTAGGGAGTCGAAGATTAAGTATATTTATGCTTTTTGAGCTTGCATAGTCAGAGAAGTTGATTGTTTAGCCTCACCCAATGCAATGAGATAGGCGAACCAGCTGTTTGCATCTTCAACAATATGCTGTGTTAATTGTGGGTTTCCTGTCGAAAGTGAAGGGGTGAGGGTTTCAACGTGTTGTTTGAAGGTAACCCATGCACGAGCACACTGACTCATTGCTGCATAATAATGAGTTGGTGGAGCAGGAGATATCGTCGCTAATCGTCTAACGATGATATTCGCGCCCATGGATGATCCTAACCATACATAAAGGGCAGAAATAGTACGACTGCTATCACTATAAAATGAGGGTAAGTCTACAAGACTTGGACTCTCATCACTTAATGTACTTAACGTAACACCGTTGGATACGCTGTTGGCTCTGAGCTGCGCTAAATCGCTGTTAAGGGCATCAAGCACACTATCAATATTAATGTGTGTTAGCAGTGGTAAAAGATCGCTATTTCGCTTTGCGCTCTCCTTCAGTGCACCTGCAACCGCGCTATGAAACCAATACATTACCGAAAGTACCTCTTCATAAACAGTCACATTAAATGAAGATGTTTGGTGGTATAACGAAAAGGGATACGTATTTTCTAATATCGTGTGATTGGCTTGCGTGCCTTGCTTTAGCGCGGAGAAAATGTTGTGCATGATAATTATTCTTGTACGTTTTCTATGGCTGATTATTTAAATAACAAGCCGTAATGCTATCAGGTTTTAATACGTAATACGCATTTTATCGCGAAGTAGATTGCGCCACTCGATAGTGCGGGTATACTTGCCGCAAAATCAAATACAGGTATGAATTGTGTTTCCAGAAACAATATCAGAAAAGTTGAGCGATACCGTTGTAGAGCAAGCAATGAAGCTTTCGGCCGAAGACCGACAAGAGCTAGTGGTAACTTATGTGCTAAAAGCAAAAGAAATTTGGATGGTGCAAGGCGCTGAAGGCTTTGTCATGTTTGAAGACGGTGAAAGTGTACAACTACCCGTTTTCCCACATCGCGATTTAGCCAACGCATTTGTACTTACCAATGGAGTAGATGGTCAATGCGTGAATGTATCACTTGATGAATTTAACCAGACTTGGCTACCGGGCCTAGAGAAAAACGGTGTAGAGTTGGTGATGTTCCCCACAACCAGTGATGTTGAGAACCTTGTAATGACCGCACAAGATTTAAGTGCAGCCCTAAGTGAATAAGGCTTGCCTTATCCGTGATAAGTGATCGATACATTAATAAATGACAGAAAGTAATAACTTTCCCCCCATAGCAAATGAACTTGCAAAAGCGAAAGGGTGGGATGAATTCACCCGCACGCTAATGCTAGCAGGGAAAAAACTTACGCCGCTTGATGAGTCTCTGCGTGATGAGCACTCAGCTGTTCCAGGCTGTGAAAGCCCTGTGTGGCTGTTTAATAAAGATGGCCATTTCGAAGGTTACTCTCCAAGTAAGATAATACGCGGTGTGTTGGCTGTACTGTTGGAGAAAGCGAATAGCCTTGCTCCACAGGAGAGAATACAGTTTGATTTCGAGCAGTATTTGCAAGCTTGTCAACTCGACCGTTACCTAAGCCAGTCTAGGGGTAACGGTATAAAAGCAGTGATCAAACGTCTACAAACCGACGACTAACGGTAGGTTAAGAGTATTGCCTTCGTTTTTAGGTCTGGGTTAGCAGGCCATATTGGCGTTGTATATCAGTTGCTGCTAGAAACTGCCTTTGTATCTACACGGTCTTTTTTAAGCGCCATCACCATAATAAATACGGCGCCGAATGGTGGAACTATGCCACAAAGGAAGCCAGTTATTGCAAGCAGTATAGGGTGATTGGTTTTTCGTTTTCCTAAAAAATAACCAACAAGTGCACACACAATTGCAAACGCAAAGGCTAGTTGGCCAACGAAAGTGGCATTCATATTCATTATTCTATCCTCAATAATGGGCAAAGCCCCGAAAGCGCGATATTGTATTTTTACTGTTTTCTCTCGGTAGCGCCGATCTATACGATACCAAGTTTACTGTGAACGAGCCAACAACATCGATAGATTTCTATTTACTAAAATGCCAAATTGCGAGGGTAATCATTGCGACCCAAATAAAAAGTGCGCCAACGTTGCTGGTTGACTGAGACGGTGATTCACTTTGAGTACTCGTTCTAAGTTCTATTTGTAATTTCTCGAAATCTACGTGCTGTACCTCAAGCGGCTTGCCAACATAAAGTGTAATAGCGCTAGCCCCAGCGCCTAATGCTAGCTCTGTAAATGCACGTTCCTCAATTGCTGTAAGGCCTCCTTCTACTTTTTCCATTGGGTGAATGATCACCTTTGGACGTGGGCGAAGCCAACTAGTATTTAAAATCGTTCTAAATGCGTGTTGCAGCAATTTTTCACCGACATAAAAATCACAAAGAAGTGCTCTGGGATGTGAAAACGGATTTACGACAACTTCATTTTTTTGTACCGTGATTGCGGCATTTTTACCAATGCCTGAAATAACTTTGTGGCCTTTTTCTGTGGTTCGTATTACAACGGTAGGAGAGTCATCAAATACCGTGTGATTGGTCACGTTGGTCACTTTTAATCGATTTTCCCAGATTTGCACATAAAGCGTTGCAGAAAACCGTTCAATAAACTTTGTAAACACGTAATGCTCTCTAAAAGAAAAAATCTAACAAGGTTCCGGTGGTGTTACGTTGTCTCTTATAGAGTTCAGAGAATCCACAATCGAGACAGCTTATTGTCACGAATTTTCCAGTTTTTGTGGCTTTAATCGAGAGTAAGCTACATAAAAGAAGACTGCAGTAAGACCAATTGCTGGCACTGGGCTTCTGCCTTCAGTTGCCGGTAGCGCTTCAATAAAGAGGTTGTATCCTATTCAGCTACCTAAAATTAAGCCCATAACCAAACAGATAACACCAAATATTTTTCCTAACATAGTAAGTCCATTAACGCTTTGTACATATAACTGTGGCAACGGCTTGAATTGTATTAGAGCTATTTCCATGCCAACTTCCTTTTGTTGGTTGCTCTGTAATTCCAGAAAAAGTGATGTCCTCTCCAAGCCCAGTCGCTTTTAGCTTAAATCCAGTATGTTTGCACAATTCAGATGCTTTTTTCAGAATTACTTTTTCTAGAATTGCTTTTCCATCATCGGCTGGACCAGAAGCGGTAATTTTAAATTCATTAGTTGAAACTTCTTCATAAGAGGAATGCGTGTTTGCGCAACCTGTAATTGCCAAAACGACTAGGCAAAAAACGGTATTTTTCATTTTAAATCCTTTTCAGCTACTTGCTAAAATGCGCACTGCCAGTGTGCTTGTGACTAATTCTACCTGCATACAATAGAGTGTTTACCTTGCTATTGGCTATGGTTTTTTATTTTTTGCTTCAATCCATTGGCTCATGTACTTACTCGCCGTCAATGTTTGGTGCCACAATAAACTTTGCAAAAACAAGTCTTGTCGGTGCTGCGCTATGCTTTCAATTACGTTAGTTAAGTAAGGCTCAAGGGGAAGGGCATCTTTTTGTTGAGAAAATAGCGCTACGCATTCAACCGCCTTTTGGCTCGCTGCTGTCCAAATTTCTTCGTTGTTGTAAAGCGCAACAGCGTGTTTAGCGAATTCGTCAATCGTTTTAGCCTGATCTATGTCAGCGCTACAAATGGCTCCAGGCCAGCTGTCATCATCAGCTATACCTTCTGCGCCAATCCATGTGGTAATACTAGGTGTGGCGAAACGCATTGCATCTAAGAACTTACCCTTTACGCCTGCACCAAAGCGCAACGGCGCCAGTAGCACACGTGCATTTTGCATTACGTCGTCAACACTTTTCGCCCAGCCCTTAACGATAAATCCTTGTTTTTCATTATGTAGTTGTGTGGCTTTTTTGGGCGGATAGGCACCATAAATATGAAGCTGTGCGTCTGGCAACGCTTGTCGAATTGCAGGCCAAATGAACTGCTTCAGCTGAAGTACTGCATCCCAATTTGGTGCATGTCGAAAATTGCCGATATGAACAAAGTGTGCGCGCTCAGTAAATGATGGCGATTCAGGCACTGATTTGTCTGTAGGTAGTGGATAGTAGAAGAGCTGGCTGCGTGGTACTTGATAATGCTCGGTAAGTAATTGCATTTCATGCTTTGAAATAACCAAAGTGATATCGCTACGAAGTATTGCCGCTATTTCTCGCTGGGCAAGCTCGGTGTTGAGGTCAGCCAGTTTAGCATCACCGTGCATTTTTACAGCGTTGTGTCTTGCTTGACGCAAGCTATGGAGGTCTTCGGTATTAAGTACGCGCAGCGCATTGGGACAGCTCGCTTTAACTCGCCACGAAAACTGCTCTTCGGTCATGTAGCGGTCAAAAACAACAATATCAGGCGCGAGGTCTTCAATGAGGCTGTCAAAACTACTGCAGTTAAGCGCAATCTCTCGACTATCAACGCCTAAACTTTCTAAGTCGGTTTTGTGTTCACTGTCAGTAGCGGCAGTTAAAAACGTTACTTTGTGACCGGCAGAGCACATACTCTTAATGATAGAAAGCATGTTTTGGCCAGCAGCGGAAGAGTTGGGCTCAGGCCACACGTAGCCAATAATAACAGCGCTAAAGTTCATAATAGATAAGGGTAAAAATAATAAAAAAGTATTACAAAGCGCAATATTAACATAGAAGCAATGAGAGTTATGATGCGCATTTTTAAGAAGCTATCTTAATTGTTAAGTTAGCTTGGTATAATAGTGCGATGTGCTTCAATGGAATGGTTATTTATAAGCGATAAAACACGGATGAAATACTTTTCGTAGTTATGCTTAAGTATATGAATAGTAAGAAAATCATACTTTTTTACTACACATATTTTATTGACCTAATCATTTTTTACGCCTATACATAAAAAGATGCGGGCTAAAGGACGTGCCTTTGTTCTATGTTAATGAAGGTTGCATTGGAGATCGTGCAAGAATGAATTTAGACGAACTTGTTTCAAAAGCAGAAGACCTTTTTGTTTTACCAGACTCTGTTACGCGATTGAAAGCCTGTATGGACGACGAAGCTTCAAGTATTGAAGACATCGGCGACATTATAGCCTTCGACCCGTCATTGGCTACACAGCTTCTGCGTGTGGCCAACTCTGCTCTTTATCGTTTTCCCAATAAAATAGACACTATCACGCGTGCTATCCAAGTTGTTGGGACTCGTTCTACTTACGATTTGGCGCTGGCTTATGGCGTCAGTCAAGCATTTAGCGAAGTAGATGGGCAAATTATTGACCTTGATAAGTTCTGGGAGCAGAGCGTGTCATGTGGTCTACTTGCCAAATACTTTACAGACATGCGAAATATTCGCGAACCTGAACGCGCGTTCGTATCGGGCCTGTTGCATAACATTGGTGAACTGGTTGTTGTTTCATTAATGCCAGAAGCTGCTAAGCGTTGTCAGGCGTTCAATGCGCGTGTCAGTCCATCAGATTTGCAATTTGGTGTGCTTGGATTTACCTATAACACATTGTCGGCAAAACTCATTGAAAAGTGGGGTATTCCTGAAACTATCTATAAACCCATCGAGCGTATTCATGACGACGAAGGTGAATTTCCTGAAGACAGAATACTTCAGCTTTCTTATGTATTGGCGTTAGATAACGTAAATCCTGAGGTTTACCCCAGCTATCATAATTTAAAGCCTGAAATGCATGATGCGTTATCGTTAAATCGCGAAGATTTAGAAGATGCGTTGGATATTACTAATTTACAGTGCATATCGGTAATATCACTGTTTAATCCAAACGCCTTTATGCTTTACTAGTCCTTACGTGAAATACAATTGAGAAAAAACCTGTTTGATAAAAAAACAAACAGGTTTTTTTATTTCTTAGTCAAATATCGCAACGGTTTGACGGCTAATTGCAATCACTTCGTTGTCTTTATCCCAAATAGTGGCTTCAGTGTGCCCATAACCATCAGCTGCTTGGCGTGTATGCGCCTGATAAGCAAACCAGTCTGTTGGCGACACTGGTTTGTGCGGGTGGATAAACTCTAAATTCCAGCTCACCGTGCTTGCTGGTGCAGGCAGTTTCATCATTTGCAGTAGCGTAGGTGGCCATGCGTCAATCATGGTTATGATATGCGCATCAGTAATCTCAGCTGGAGGCTGCTTAAAACGCATAAATCCATGATAATGACTTGTTTTCTTGCGAGTGAACGGCACACCGCCTTCATCAATAGATAGGTCAAAGTATCGCAGAAATTTAGGCGTTACTTTGGGGATTTGAGGTATGAACTTCGCTTTATTTGGCGTGGCCATAGAATGCGTTTCTGTATTCTCAACGCGAATTGCCGACGCTCTTCCTACACCAAAGCACGCTTGTGAAAATACGCAGCTTTTTCCATCTTGTATTGCGTGTGCTGTATATTGAGACACGTTCTTACCTGTGCGCAGCAGGGTTACTTCAATTGAGAAAGGCGCTTCTAAAGATAGCGGGCCTACAAAGTTAGTTGTGAAAGAGCGTAGCACTCTGTCGTCATGTACCTGCTGTTTAACGGCGCTATAAAGCATTCCTGCTGAAATGCCTCCAAAGGCGGTACGCCCTTGTCCCCAAGTTTTAGGAATAACAAGTCCATCGACTTTCCATGTATTGTCAGAAGTCTGCGTTAATGCGGGAATAGTTAACAGTTCGTCTACCGTCATAATTGCCTGTCTGGTCTGATGAGTTGATGAGCACACATCGTACCTCAAGCGCTAGGGAACAGAAAGACTCTCTTAGAAATTTTCGTTATGTTAACAAATAAGTAACAATTAGTTGTGCATTTTTTTGCCTAATGCGTAGACTGGGAAATCGTTATCGAAAAGGATAGTTATGGCTCAGACTCACGTTGAAGGTATTCCTGCAAGCGAAGCTGGAACATCTAGAAGTTACCGCAACTATGTGTTGTTCGTTCTCACCTTAGTGTATGCCTTCAATTTTATAGACAGGCAAATCATCGGCATTCTTTCTCCCTTTATCAAAGCGGATTTGGGTTTAGATGATGCGCAGCTAGGTTGGCTCAAAGGCATTTATTTTGCGCTACTTTATACGGTAATGGGGATCCCCATTGCATGGCTTGCAGACCGCTACAGCCGCGTTAATATCATTGCCATATCACTGACTCTTTGGAGTGGCTTTACTGCGGCGTCTGGATTGGCTGCTAATTATATGCAATTGGCCATTGCTAGAATTGGCGTAGGGATTGGTGAAGCGGGCGGCAGTCCACCATCGCACAGTATAATCTCCGACTTATTCCCCAAGGAAAAGCGTGCAGGTGCTTTAGCGGTTTATTCGTTAGGCATTCCATTTGGGGTTATGTTGGCCTTTTTTGCATCAGCATTTTTTCTTCAAGGCGGATCAGCGGATTGGCGCACAGTAATGTACAGTGTGGGGATTCCCGGTATCTTACTAGCGCTGTTATTAAAGTTTACTGTTAAGGAACCCAAGCGCACTGTTACGGTACTAAGTGACGCAGAGCAAGCCAATAAGCCAAGTGTTAAAGCTTCATTGAAAACATTGCTAAAAGTGCCTACGTGGTGGGGAATGGCGTTAGGTATTTCGTTCGGTTCGTTCGGAAACTATGCTATTTCTACTTGGATCATAGATTATTATGTCCGTGCTTTTGCTGGCCTTGATATTACACAGCTACTGATTGTGTTCGGCATTATCAATGGTACAGCCTATGCGCTAGGGGTGTGGTTAGGCGGTTATATTGCAGATAGGTGGGGAAAACATAATAAGAAAGCCTATGCTTTGTTGCCTGCGATAGCACTTATTATAGGTGTACCTGCGTTTTATGTATCGCTCCAAGTACAAGACCTATGGCTCTCCGTTGGGCTAATGGCGCTTTTACTATTTACCAGTGGATCGTACCTAGGGCCCAGCTTTGCTATGGCACAAACGCTTGCGCCGATAAATGTGCGGGCAATGTCGACTGCGTTATTTTTCTTTGTACTCAATATTATCGCATTGGGTGGTGGCCCAACACTCACCGGTATTATCAGTCAAGCGCTAGTGCCTTCTCTTGGTGAAACCGAAGCACTAAGACAGTCACTTATCTATCTTGTAATACCTTATGCATTGTCTATTGCGGTATTTCTATGGACAAGCACAAAAATCGTAAAAGATTGGGAAATGGCAGAGGCGAGAGGCTTATAGTACTATGTCGGCAAGATTGGAATAAGGGGCCATCGCCCCTTTTCTTTTTTATATTCCGAGGTTTACGTGTCATCTTCAGATTTGAGTTTTCATTTCGCCCATGCCAATGGGTTTCCTGCTGGTTGTTACAATGCCATGTTTTCGGCCATGCCGAGCGAATTTAATCGTCTTCATGTAGAACGCTTTGGGCATGATCCGCAATTGCCAGTGAACGGCAATTGGCGTAATCAAGTTAAAGAACTAATTCGCCATATCGAGAAAGAAAACAAGGATCCGAGAGGCGTGTTTGGTATTGGTCACTCGTTCGGTGCCGTAATTACCTACATGGCAGCCTGCGAGGCCCCTGAGCTTTTTCGGGGGTTAATATTATTCGACCCACCATTGGTAGTTGGCCCATTAAGTCACTTTTTTAAGTTTGCTAAACATACGCCCTTAATTAATAAGCTAACTCCAGCGAAATTGGCGCAAACACGTAATACTAGTTGGCCGCTGCATACCGATATGGAAGCCTATTTTCACGGAAAAGCGCTGTTTAGAGATATGGATAAGCGCTGCGTACGCGATTATGTAAAATCGGTTACCGCACAAAAGGGAGACGCTATATCACTAACATTTCGCGCCGATGTGGAGGCAGAGTTGTTTCGCAATGTTCCGCATAATTTGGGTAAGTACAAAGGCAAACTGCAGTGTCCAGCGGTGTTAGTGACCGGCGACAAAAGCAACGTATGTAAGCCGCAAATGTATGCTCGTTTAATGCAACATAATGAGATTGAGCACAAGGTGATGCGAGGAGGACATATGTTTCCGCTGGAGCATCCTGAAGAGGTAGCAGCATTTGTAACTGCTACCTTGAACAAGTGGAATAGTAAAAGTTAAAAACTGATCGCTATTCAGCTACGGTAGACTTTTTCAGACCACCCACTGGCTGGCCCAACATTTCGCGCGTGACTAGCACCACACCTTTTTCAGATACACGGAAACCACGAGCTCTATCTTGTTCGTGGTCATAGCCAATAGTGGTGCCTTCGGGCACAACGCAGCCACGGTCTATGATAACGCGCTTTAATTTGCAGTGACGCTTAATTTCAACGTCTGGCAGAATAACAGCGTCTTCTATGAGGCCGTACGAATGTACCCGTACATTGGAAAAACAAATAGAGGAGCGCAGCGTTGATCCCGATATAATGCAACCGCCAGATACCACCGAGTTAATGGCTTCACCACGTCTGTCATGGTCTTCCCATACAAATTTGGCGGGAGGGAGTTGCTCTTGATAAGTCCAAATGGGCCACTTTCTGTCATACAGGTTTAACTGTGGTACCGGTGCAACCATTTCCATATTGGCTTCCCAAAATGAATCAATGGTACCTACATCACGCCAATACGCATTGTCGCCGCCACTTTGTTCAAATGGATAGGCGTACACAGGATGATCTTTAATAATTGAAGGAATAATGTCTTTGCCGAAATCTCGCTGAGAGCCCATGTTTTCAGCATCTTTGCGCAATTGCTCGAACAAAAATTCAGTATCAAATACGTAATTTCCCATTGATGCCAAACATTTGCTGCTGTCATTGGGTAGTGGCGTAGGGGAGGCTGGTTTTTCTTCAAAACCGTTTATTCTATAGCTTTCATCTACCGACATAACACCGAACGCGCCAGCGGCCTCTTCAATAGGTACCGACATACACGACACCGTCATTTTCGCCCCGGACTCTTTGTGCTTGGCTAGCATATCACCATAGTCCATGCGATAAATATGATCACCAGATAAAATCATTACGTACTTTGGCAGCTCGTCGCGGATAATATCAATATTCTGGAAAACCGCATCGGCGGTACCTTCATACCAGCTATCTGAAAATCGCTGAGAAGCAGGCAGGATTTCAACTGACTCACCCAATTCTTTTTTAAAGTGCCCCCAGCCTCTGACGAGGTGGCGTATCAGTGAATGTGACTTATATTGGGTGACTACACCAATGCGGCGAATACCTGAATTAACACAATTAGACAGGGGGAAATCAATGATTCTAAATTTTCCACCAAAATAGAGTGCTGGCTTGGCACGCCAGTTAGTGAGTTCGTGTAATCTGGAACCTTTTCCACCTGCGAGTATTAGCGCATAGGTATCGCGTGTAAGGTTACTGATGTAACGAGAACTTTGATCTGCCATTTCCTAAAAACTCCTGTAATAAAGCGACAACGGTGTATCGTTAGAAATATTGAAAGAAAACGAAGGTAAGCGATTAACAGCGCTACACGTGGTGTGTCCTTTGACAGTGATTTGCGAATATTCAGTGTGATAACTATGCAATACAAACATCAACAGTCCCAAGGACTTCGTGATAACCTAACTTCATATTACACAAGAATATTTAGAATGACAGTTTCATTTTTGTGCGATGTTATTTTTTGGTAAATTTTTTTAAAGGATTGTTTCATCATGTCAGCAAAACAGGCAGTAGTATTTGACCATGACGGTGGTATAGATGACTTACTTTCACTGCTTTTATTACTTCGTTTGCCGAATATCGACGTTATTGGCGTAAGTATTACGCCTGCAGATTGTTACCCAGATGACGCTGTATTGAGCACAAAAAAAATTCTCAGCCTAACGGGTAATACTCACATCCCCGTTTGTGTGGGAAATATATCTGGGCCTAACCCATTTCCTCCAGAGTGGCGGGCACAGCCTAAGGTATGTCACGCTATGCCCGTGATGCTGCGTACTAATAGCGATAGCGTAAACGTAAGTAATGCACCTGCTCACGAATGGATGCAAGAAACCATTTCAAAACATCCGTCAAAAGTGACAGTGCTAATGACAGGTCCAGCCACTAATTTAGCTGCCGCGATAACTGACGAGCAAAATGGTACTCGTGTGAAAAGTAATATTGAGCGTGTTGTATGGATGGGTGGTGCAATAGACGTAAAAGGTAATGTTGCCATGCACGACCACAACGGTACTGCAGAGTGGAATGCATATTGGCACCCTAAAGCAACAAGAGATCTCATCGATAGTGGCGTCAATGTTTTACTCGTGCCCCTTGATGCTACGAACTCGCTTCCCGTCAGTTGGTCGTTTTTGGAAAAGCTTGCGACGTCTCAAACCCCCGTATCCGATTTGGCCGGTCAGTTTTGGGCTGCGACCGTTACCGCTATTCCGTCCTACGAGTTTACGTATTTTCTTTGGGATATTTTATCAACGTGCATGTTGGCTTTACCGAGTAAGCATTATCGGGTCGAAACTGGCTGTATTGAGGTAGGAATAACTACACCTAATGCAGGGCAGACCCTTCGTGGTGGCACATCTAAAGGTGAGGTGTCTTGGGTTGCAGAGGTAGATGCTGATGTTGTTAGAAATATGGTCATTCATTATTTGAGTGGTGAATTTAGTCAAGCGCCCAGTGACTTTTGTTAATAAAATGTTATATTTTAAGCTGTAATTCATTTTGGAGGATCAGATGGGTGTATTGAAAAAGTTGTTGGGTATTGTTGGCGTGGTTATCGTCTTATTTGTGGCAACAAGCTTTTTTATCCCAAAGGAATATAGCGTTGAGCGCAGGATCACTATTGATGCGCAGCCTGCTGAAGTATATCCGTATATCGTGGATTTAAGGGAATGGCAAAAGTGGGGCGTGTGGTTTAAGCGTGACCCGCAAATGGAGCTCGACTATTCGGGCCCAGACCGGGCTATTGGTATGCGCTCAGAGTGGAAAAGCGATACTGAAGGCGACGGTGAGATGGAAATTACCCAATTAGAGCACAATAAACGCGTACTCTATCGGTTGTATTTTCCTGAGTTTGATATGGGGTCAACAGGCACAGTTGAAATGAAGGAAGTCGCTGAAGGTACGCAAGTGACTTGGCGTGACGAGGGCGAAGTCGACAATAATCCAGTGAACCGCTTTTTCGTTTTGTTTATCGACGACCTTATTGGACCCGATTTTGAAATGGGCTTGGAGAACTTAAAGACTATCGTTGAGAATAAAGGTTAAAAGTGGGGGATTCAATACTTGCCTAACGCCCAGTGTATGTGATCTTTAGCACTTAATGGTGCGTTTAAAAAGAAAATGAAAACGCACTGGGCATCCACTGTCTTGCTAACTAATAAAAAACATCGACTTATTGCGGGTCTGTCATTGAACAAGCTCGCTGATTTACTAATATCGGCCAAAACCACACTTCCGGCTCTTCTAATATCAATGGGTGCTCCTTCTTGGATGATCGGGTGGCTAGTGCCCATACGAGAATCCGGGGCATTATTGCCTCAAGCGCTATTCAGTTTTTATCTTCGCAATCATAGTGAGCGACATAGTGTGTGGCGCGCGGGTATGGCTGTGCAAGCACTCTCTGTAGCGCTCATTTTAAGCGCCTTTGTCCTGGCGAGTAATAGTGCTATGAGTGGGTGGATGGCTGGAATAGTTGTACTTGGTGCGCTTACATTGCTTAGTTTGGGGCGCTCTGCGTGCTCGCTTACCGTTAAAGATATGGAAGCCGATGTTGCTAAAAAAGGAGAGCGCGGAAACTTAATTGGCACCGCTTCAACGATTTCCGGTATTGCAACGCTGGCGATCGCACTGCCGTTGTTTTTATTCAGCGATACATTGGATGCCTATATGCTCATGGGCATATTAGGTTTTAGTGCTAGTGTATTTGCATTAACGCTAGTGTGCATGTGGCCCATAAAAACCAATGTTGATGTTGAAAATGTTGAGAACGGCGAAAACAGCAACACAAAAAATAACCACACTAGCGACAATAAAGATTCACTTTTTAGTGTTAAATTCGACAGCACTGTCTACAAGTTTATATTCGTAAGGGGGCTCTTTGTTCACTCTGCGCTTGTTGCGCCATATTTTATGTTGCAGAAGGAACAAAACGCAGCCGATCTATTACCTATTTATATAGGCGCAGAAGCGTTAGCGACCCTCTTATCGTCGCTGGTGTGGGGAAAGGTTGCTGATAAAAGCGCGAGGCTTACCCTTCAAATTGCAGGGGCAATGGCGCTTGTTGCGTGTATTGGCTTACTGGTTAGCAATTCAGATTCGCTTGTACTGTCAGCCGCGCTATTCTTTATGTTGTCTATTGCCCACGCAGGCGTTAGAACGGGGCGAAAGACCTACAGTTTAGATGTTAAGGAAGGGCAGGAGCGCACAGAGCTGGTGGGCTTCTCGAATACCTCTATTGGGCTCATTTTGTTAGCGTTTGGTAGCCTGTATGCCGCCCTAGCGCCCGTATTGTCCTTTTCTGTGGTGTACGTGATGGCAGCTATGATTGCCTTGGCAATTGTGACCACCTTGATTTTGCCTAAAGAAAAATAAAGCGCAGTAGGTAAAAACCATACTGCGCTTTAATATCGGGTTTTGGACGGGTATCCGCACTTATTTGCTTGCCTATTTGGCAAGCAGTGCCGTTGCTACCTTAGATACCGGCGGTCTGCCCAGCACGCTTTGCACAAAGCGAGATGTATCGAGCAGTTTGTCCATGTCCACGTTAGAGGTAATACCCATACCATTTAACATGTACACCACATCTTCAGTTGCCACATTGCCACTGGCGCCTTTGGCGTAAGGGCAGCCGCCCAGGCCAGACACGGCTGAATCTATCACTGCTACGCCATATTCCATTGCGGTATACAGGTTAACCAGCGCTTGTCCGTAGGTGTCGTGAAAATGTGCCGCAATCTTAGAGACTGGAATGGCGTTCAACACTTCATCCATCAAGGCTTTCGTTGCGCCGGGTGTACCAGTGCCTATGGTGTCGCCTAGCGATATTTCATAGCAGCCCATATCAAGCAGGGTCTCAGACACATCGGCTACGGCTTTTGGCGCTATTTTGCCCTCGTAAGGGCAGCCCATTACACATGACACATAGCCGCGCACAGGAATATTGAGAGCTTTGGCCTTTTCAATAAGCGGCTCAAAGCGGCTAAGGCTTTCGCTAATTGAACAGTTGATATTTTTTTGCGAGAAAGATTCAGAGGCCGCACCAAACACGGCGACTTCTTCAACACCCGCTTCAAGGGCAGCGTCTAAGCCTTTCATGTTAGGGGTGAGGGCAGAGTACTGCACACCTTGCTTGCGGGTTAATTGTTTGAAAATATCACCCGAATCGGCCATTTGTGGCACCCATTTGGGCGACACAAAACTTCCTGCCTCGATACGCGTTAATCCCGCGTCTCCTAACATGTTAATTAGCGTTAGCTTGTCTGCCGTGGTTACCAGCTGCTTCTCGTTTTGTAGGCCATCGCGAGGGCCTACTTCAACAATACTAACGTGCGATGGGAATGCCATGGCATTTACTCCTCTTCGCCATCGGCGGTAAAGGCCAGTAGCGTTGCGCCACCATCAACCAGTTCACCAGCGTTAAAGTAAAAGCTATCAACCACGCCATCTTTAGGGGCAACAATACTGTGCTCCATTTTCATGGCTTCCATGATCAGAATGGGCTGGCCTTTTTCTACTTTCGTGCCTGGCTCTACCAATAGGGCAACAATAGTGCCGTTCATTGGCGCGTCAAAGTTGGCGTCGTGACCTGCATCGCTGTCATCACCCAGTGAAGGTAGAACAACATCAAAGCTAGCGTGAGTATCGTTGTTAAACAGCGTGAAGTGTCCGTCTTTTTCGCACACGCTATACACTGTTTTGTAACCGTCGATAACGCCGTGAAGTTGAGCGCTGTTTGCATCTAGTGCAGTTAATTCACCTGAAACCACATGCGTTGTACCGTTAATGGTGAGGTTCCATACCAATTCACCTTGGGTAACAGTATGGTTTACGCTGATATCAAGCGTGTCGCCGTTTACCTGTAGCTGCAATACTTCATGATGAGTAAGGTTTGCACGCCACGCTCCCGCTGAACCCCAAACAGAAAGCTGTTTGTTATTGGCGTTGTTGCGCTTGGTTTGCATTGCTTGGCGGTGTGTTAAGGCAAGTAGCGCCATAGCAGGTAACGTTACGCGATTAAACTGGGCGTTTTCTGGTGCAGGGGCAAACAAGTCGTCATTGTGTTTTTCAACAAATGTTGTGGTTAGCTCTGCGTCGATAAACGCTTGGTTGCTGGCAACGCGTTTAAGAAAATCAATGTTCGTTGATACGCCTTCAATATGATAGTTGCCAAGCGCGTGGAGTAGGCGTTTAAGCGCTACTTCGCGTGACTCGCCCCATACCACCAATTTGGCAATCATAGGGTCGTAGTACACGCTAACTTCATCGCCTTGTTCTACACCGGTATCTACGCGCACTACGTCGCTCTCTGTTGGCGGTTGTAGAAGGTGTAACGTACCTGTCGAAGGTAGAAACTCATTGTTTGGATCTTCGGCATAGATACGTGCTTCAAACGCATGGCCGGTAAGCGTAAGCTCTTCTTGCTGCTTAGGAATGGGCTTACCTTCAGCAATTGAAAGCTGCCACTGAACAAGGTCTTCATTCGTGATCATCTCTGTCACAGGGTGCTCTACCTGCAAACGAGTGTTCATTTCCATGAAATAGAATGAGCCGTCTTCATCTAGCAAGAACTCAACCGTACCTGCGCCCACATAGTTAATCGCTTTCGCAGCAAGAATAGCTGCTTCACCCATTTTCTCGCGAATATCTTGCGACATATTTGGGGCAGGGGCTTCTTCAATGATTTTCTGGTGGCGACGCTGTACAGAACAGTCGCGCTCAAACAAGTAAACGCCATTACCTAAGGTGTCACAGAACACTTGAATTTCTACGTGACGCGGTCGTGTAAGGTATTTTTCAACCAACATGTGGTCGTCACCAAAGCTTGCCATCGACTCGCGCTTAGCGGCGCTAAGGGCTTGTGAAAACTCCTTTTCACTCCATACCTGTCGCATACCTTTACCGCCACCACCCGCGGCTGCTTTAAGCAGCACCGGGTAGCCCATCTCATCAGCGGCCGCTTTTAATACGGCTTCATCTTGATCATCGCCGTGATAACCCGGCACAAGCGGTACGCCGGCTTTCTCCATAATATGCTTTGCCGCAGATTTAGAGCCCATGGCTTCGATGGCAGAAGCAGGGGGGCCAACAAAAATGATGTTGTTGCTCGCGCAAAGATTAGCAAAATCGGCATTTTCTGATAAAAAACCGTAGCCAGGGTGAATGGCATCTACGCCTAGCTGCTTTGCTTTTTCAATAATCAGTTCGCCGCGTAAGTAGCTTTCCTTTGATGGTGAAGCACCCAAATACACGGCTTCGTCGGCCATTTTTACATGGCGTGCTTGGGTGTCTGCATCTGAATAAACCGCTACTGTTTTTACGCCTAACAATTTGGCTGTTTTAATAACGCGGCAGGCAATTTCGCCACGGTTAGCAATGAGTAATTTATTAATCATCTTTATTTCTCCAACCCCGCGTTGTCTTGTGCGGCTGGCTTTATCCAAGCAGCGCTACGCTTTTCTAAAAAGGCACCTAAACCTTCTTGGCCTTCTTCAGATGTACGTACTTGAGCAATCAGTTTACTGGTTTCGCCCAGCAGCGCATCGTTAATAGGCTGAGACGCCACCCACTGCACTAACGCTTTTGACTGCGCGACAGCGTGTGGTCCATTTTTAACGATACCGCTGATAATGCCGTCAATCGTGCTATCTAATTCATCTTCGGTTACCGACTCACTTAGCAGGCCTAAGCGTCTTGCACGACGCGCAGAAAATACTTCCGCAGTTTGGAAATAACGGCGACATACGCGAGCGCCCATTGCTTCAACAACATAAGGGCTAATAGTGGCTGGAATAAGTCCAATTTTTACTTCGCTTAGGCAAAACTTGCTTAGCTTGCTGCCAATGGCAATGTCACAGCAGGCAATAAGGCCTACCGCCCCACCAAATGCAGCGCCTTGCACACGTGCAATTGTTGGTTTGGGCAACGTGTACAGTGTTTGCAGCATGGTAGCTAGGCCCATCGCATCACTTTCGTTTTGCGCTTGGGTGTAGCTTGCCATTTTTTTCATCCAGTTAAGGTCTGCGCCTGCACTAAAGCTTTTACCCTTGGCTTGCAGCACAAGAGCACGCACTCTGGTATCTTCACCGGCTTGCTTAAACAAGCGGGTTAATTCGGCAATCATTTCATCGTCAAAAGCATTGTGCTTTTCTGGGCGGTTCAGCGTTACGATAGCGACATCACGCTCATCAACAACGTAGGTTACAGCTTGTTCCATATTCATCGCTCCTACATTCTGAAGATGCCGAATTGAGTGTCTTCAATTGGCTTATTAAGTGCGGCAGATAAAGACAGACCCAATACAAGGCGTGTATCGGCAGGGTCAATCACCCCGTCATCCCACAAGCGCGCTGACGCGTAGTACGGGTGGCCCTGCTTTTCGTAAGTATCGATAACCGGTTGCTTAAACGCTTTTTCTTCTTCGTCGCTCCAGATTTCGCCTGCACGCTCTTTTTGGTCGCGTTTTACTTGTGCCAGTACACCTGCGGCCTGTTCGCCACCCATTACCGAGATACGTGCATTTGGCCACATAAACAGGAAGCGTGGATCGTAAGCACGGCCGCACATGCCGTAGTTGCCAGCGCCAAAGCTACCGCCAATTAATACGGTAAGTTTTGGTACATTGGCACAGGCTACTGCTGTCACCATTTTTGCACCGTGCTTTGCAATACCGCCATGTTCGTACTGTTTACCCACCATAAAGCCGGTAATATTTTGTAAAAACACAAGGGGAATTTTGCGCATGGCACATAGCTCAACAAAGTGAGCGCCTTTCAATGCACTTTCGCCAAACAAAATACCGTTATTGGCAACAATGCCCACCGGGTAGCCGAAGATGCGTGCAAAGCCACACACCAGCGTTGTGCCGTAAAGCGGTTTGAACTCGTCGAAATCAGAGTCATCAACGATACGGGCAATAATTTCACGAACGTCAAAGGTCTGCTTACTATCAGCAGGTACAATGCCGTAAATCTCTTTGCTGTCGTAACGTGGTGGCTTAATGTCGGCAACGTCTACCGTTTCAGGCTTCTTGCGATTTAATCTACCAATGGCATTGCGCGCTAGCGACAGCGCGTGATGATCGTTGTTGGCTAAGTGATCAGCCACGCCTGAAATACGCGTGTGAACATCGCCCCCACCAAGCTCTTCAGCAGTAACCACTTCACCTGTGGCGGCTTTTACCAGAGGAGGACCGCCAAGGAAAATAGTGGCTTGCTCTTTAACAATAATGCTTTCATCTGCCATGGCTGGCACGTAGGCACCACCTGCGGTGCACGAACCCATAACGACCGCTATTTGCGGAATATTTTTGGCTGACATATTGGCTTGGTTAAAGAAAATGCGGCCAAAGTGCTCACGGTCAGGAAATACATCGTCTTGGCGAGGCAGGTTAGCACCGCCTGAGTCTACCAAGTAGATACAAGGTAGATTGTTTTGTTCGGCAATGGTTTGCGCGCGAAGATGTTTTTTAACGGTAAGGGGGTAGTAGGTACCACCTTTAACTGTTGCGTCGTTCGCAACAATCATGCACTCAACGCCATTGACCACACCAATACCGGCTACTACGCCTGCGCAGGGTACATAGTCTTCGTACACTTCCCATGCCGCAAGTTGGCCGATCTCAAGAAATGGCGTGTCTTTATCTATCAGCGCATTAATACGATCGCGAGGTAATAGCTTGCCACGAGAAACATGGCGCTCGGCGGCTTTTTCACCACCACCTTGTGTAATTTGATTTATTTTTTCGAGAAGATCGTCCACTTGCGCCTGCATAGCCTCGCGATTGGCAACAAAGGTTTCAGATTTCATATTAATCGTAGAGCGAAGAACGGGCATGACCCCTCCTTGTGTGACAGCCTCTTAAATTAAGAGGCTGTGTTGTCGTTTGGTACTAAAAGTGAGATTAACGGTTTTATTATTTTGATTCGTTAAATAGCTCTCGGCCGATAAGCATTCTGCGAATTTCAGATGTACCTGCACCAATTTCGTAAAGCTTAGCGTCACGTAATAGGCGACCAGTAGAGTATTCGTTGATGTAGCCGTTACCGCCCAGTAGCTGAATAGCGTCTAATGCCATTTTGGTTGCTAGCTCGGCAGAGTAAAGGATAGCGCCTGCGGCGTCTTTTCGCGTAGTTTCACCGCGATCACATGATTTCGCTACCGCATAAACATAAGCGCGGGCCGCATTCATTTGAGTGTACATGTCTGCAACTTTGCCCTGAACCAGCTGGAATTGGCCAATTGACTGACCAAATTGTTCACGGTCATGAATGTACGGCACAACAACATCCATACAGGCCTGCATAATGCCTAGCGGGCCACCAGAAAGTACAAGACGTTCGTAGTCTAGGCCGCTCATTAATACGCGTACACCTTCGCCTTCGTTGCCGATGACGTTTTCAGCCGGTACTTCACAATCTTCAAATACCAGTTCGCAAGTGTTCGACGAGCGCATACCTAGCTTGTCGAGCTTTTGCGCGCGAGTGAAGCCAGGGAAATCACGTTCTACAATAAACGCAGTAATGCCACGTGGGCCTGCGTTTACGTCAGTCTTTGCATAAATAACAAAGGTATGTGCATCTGGACCATTTGTGATCCACATTTTGTTGCCGTTTAAAATGTATTTATCGCCGCGCTTTTCCGCTCTAAGCTTCATACTAACAACGTCAGAACCGGCGTTTGGCTCACTCATTGCTAACGCACCGATATGCTCGCCCGATACGAGTTTAGGCAAATACTTTTCGCGCTGGGCGTCGTTACCGTTTTTGAAAATTTGGTTTACACAAAGGTTAGAATGCGCGCCGTAGCTCAAACCGATGCCCGCTGAAGCACGGCTGACTTCTTCCATTGCAACGGTATGTGCAAGATAGCCCATGTCTGAACCACCATATTGTTCAGATACGGTGACGCCAAGCAAACCCATGTCGCCCAGCTTGGTCCAGAGCTCGTTTGGAAACTGATTGTCGGCATCTGCTTTTTCAGCCAATGGTGCAATTTCGTTTTGCGCAAACTGATACACCTGATCACGCAACATGTCGATGTCTTCGCCAAGGCCAAAGTTTAGAGTAGGGTAAGCGGTATTCATGCAATTTTTCCTCGTTTGAGTTCTGCGAGTTCTTCGCGGCAACGTGCTTCTACATCATCAAGTTCCGTCATCAGCATTTGGATATCTTCAAGCTGTTGACGCAGCACGGCACGTTTTTGCTCAGTCATTTCCAACATGGCTTCTAACTGAACAGCCGAATTAGGGTTGCTGTCGTACATGTCGAACAAGGTTTTGACTTCAGCCAGCGAAAAACCAAGGCGTTTGCCGCGAAGAATAAGCTTGAGTCTTACTCGGTCTTTATTCAAATAAACGCGGTTTTGTCCGGTTCTCGATGGAGACATTAAGCCTTGCTCTTCGTAAAAACGGATAGAGCGAGGTGTTATGTCGAATTCGCGAGCAAGCTCGCCAATGGCGTAAGTCGTTTCGTCGTCGTACTTGTTCATTACATGTACCTTGTTTTTAAGCGCTTTCTTGCTACCTCACTTTTCTTTTAAAAAGTGGGTTATGTAACTACGTTTATAGCACTAACGTGCTATTCAATTGTGATGCACTAATACGTAGTGTTTTGTTGACACTGTCATAGTACAGGTTTACGTTAACGTTAATTACAATTTACGTTAAGGTAAAGTAACATTTTACTAACGTCAATTTTTCATGGTGTTGACGGTAAGTTGTCACACTTAAGGGTGTTTACTTTTTTATACAAGCGAACATCTTTAGCTAGTTAAGTAATTAATTTTATTGAAATTTAAGGGCAGGGTTATGAGTAACGAATCAGTAGTGATAGTCGCGGCTAAACGCACACCTATGGGTGGTTTTAACGGCAGCTTGTCAGGCGTGTCAGCCACACACCTTGGCGAAGTGGCGATTAAATCAGCGGTTGAAAACCTAGATGTGTCAGCAATTGACGAAGTGATCATGGGCTGTGTGTTACCTGCAGGTCTTGGACAGTCACCTGCACGTCAAGCGTCATTAGGCGCAGGGTTACCACTGAGCGCAGGCGTAACCACTATCAATAAAGTGTGTGGTTCAGGCCTTAAAGCTGTCATGCTGGCGCACGACTTAATTAAAGCGGGCAGTGCAGAAACCATTGTCGCTGGTGGTATGGAGAGCATGAGTAATGCGCCTTATATGTTGCCAAAAGCTCGCACCGGTTACCGTATGGGGCACGGACAAGTGCTAGATCATATGATGCTTGATGGCTTGGAAAATGCCTATGATGGCAAGGCTATGGGGTGTTTTGCTCAAGATACTGCAGATGAAGAAAGCATTACCCGCGGCGAAATGGACGAGTTTGCACTTAGCTCACTGTCTAAAGCACACGAAGCGATTAATAGCGGGACGTTTAATGATGAAATTGTGCCTGTCACTCTGTCTACACGAAAAGGTGATGTGGTTGTTGATACTGATGAGGGCCCAGGCTCTGCACGCCCAGAAAAAATCCCAACGCTGCGACCTGCCTTTAAGAAAGACGGCACAGTAACTGCGGCCAACTCTAGCTCAATTTCTGATGGCGCAGCAGCATTGGTGGTAATGAGTGAGAGTAAAGCAAATGCGCTTGGCCTAGCGCCACTAGCCCGTGTTGTTGCTCATGCCACACACTCTATCGAGCCAGAGAACTTTACTGTTGCTCCTGTTGGCGCAATGGAAAAAGTGCTTGATAAAGCGGGGTGGCAAAAAGAAGACGTAGACTTGTTCGAAATAAACGAAGCGTTTGCCATGGTAACCATGCTGGCGATAAAGAAACTGGGTCTAGACGCTGAAAAAGTGAACGTAAAAGGCGGCGCATGTGCACTTGGTCACCCAATTGGCGCATCAGGCGCGCGTATTCTTGTGACCTTGCTACACGCACTGAAACAGCGTGGTGGTAAAAAAGGTATTGCGTCATTGTGTATTGGCGGTGGTGAAGGTGTAGCACTTGCAGTAGAAATGCTTTAGTGTAAACCTAAATAAGTTTTAATGTTTTCAGTGGCACCAATGAAGGTGCCACTTGTGTTTTAATAACGTTAAAAATAAGAATTAATAAAACGAAAAAGCACATTTAACATGGATAAAACGAAGGTTTCATTGCGCTTACTGCTAGCACTATTCATATTCACGAGTACTTCGTTGCCCGCCAGCGAGGGCGAGTCAGCTGTATCAGCAAGTGGTCAGAATCAAGACTCAAATCAAGTCCAAACTCAAGCGCCTGCACCAATGCGCACACAGGTTGGGTATGGTGAGCTACTTTCACTGGAAACTCGCCCTTCAGATAGCACAATCACCTACGGTGATGACCCGTTACAGCACGTTGAAGTATGGCGCGCAACCGCACCAGTTAAAACAGCACTGGTATTTATTCACGGTGGCTGTTGGCTTAACGCCTACGACTTAAATCATGCCAAAGGGTTTTACCACGCACTTGCTGAAAAAGGTATCACCATATATGCAGTGGAATACCGTCGAACTGGCGATGAAGGTGGTGGTTGGCCAGGCAGCTTGCACGATGTATTGGCGGGTATTACTGCTTCATTAGATGATGTGGCGCGCAGTAATAGTAAACACACTGTTGTACTAGCAGGTCACTCGGCAGGGGGACACCTTGCTTTGTTAGCGGCACAATCGCTAGGTGCTAAATCTCTAGGTGCTAAATCTCTAGGAACTATGTCGCCAGGTGTCATATCGCAAGGAACGATTAATAGTGATAACGCGAATAACACCAACGTACAGATTCAAAGTGTACTTGGCTTAGCTGCAATTACCGATGTGGCAAAATATGCGATGGGCACAAATAGTTGCCAGTCAGCTACAACGGCGTTTATGGGGGGCGAACCTAGTACGGCAGAGTCAGCTTACATTGAAGCCACGCCAGATTCGTCAAAAAGTAATATTCCCTTTCACTTGCTTCACGGTAGTAGCGATAGCATTGTGCCTGTGCACCATGCATCACTGACAGGGGCTGCATCAACCATTGTACCGTCTGGCGGGCACTTCGATTGGTTACACCCTGAATCGACATCATTTCACGCATTATTAGAGGTTATTAATCAGCATGGTTACTAAAGTTTTTTCTGCTGAGCAGTTGGATGATAAAGACCCATTGCGCTTAAAACGTGACGAGTTTGCTCTTCCTAAAGACACTATCTACTTAGACGGTAACTCGCTAGGGCCACTGCCAAAAGCGGCCGAAGTGCGTGCACATGATGTTGTAAAGCGACAGTGGGGTGATGGGTTAATTACTAGTTGGAACCAGCATCAATGGATTTCGATGCCAACACGAGTGGGAGATCGTATTGGTCAACTCATTGGTGCTGCGTCTGGCCAAGTAGTCTGCTGTGATTCAATTTCTATCAACCTGTTTAAAGTGTTGAGCGCTGCATTGAAAATGAATCCGTCACGTAAAATAATCGCTACTAATCGTGACAATTTCCCCACTGATATTTATATGGTTCAGGGGCTGTTAGACCTACTTGGCGACGAATACAGTCTTCGCTACATAGATGAAGGTAACATCTGCAATGAACTTGATGAAGACGTTGCTGTGGTTATGCTTACCCAAGTGAATTTTCGCACGGGCAAAAAGCTCGATATGCAAAAGATGACAGCATTTGCTCAGAGCAAAGGTATCTTGACATTGTGGGACCTTGCGCACAGTGCAGGGGCATTTCCTGTAGACCTTGATGCTTGTAGTGTGGACTTTGCTGTGGGGTGTACATACAAATACCTTAATGGTGGTCCAGGCGCGCCGGCCTTTATATATGTTGCCCAGCGCCATCAAAAAGATTACCAACAACCGCTCTCAGGTTGGATGGGACATAGTGCCCCCTTTGAGTTTTCACCTGACTACACGCCCGACCGAAGTATTAAGCAAAATCTTTGTGGGACACCTGGCGTGATAGGTATGAGCATACTTGAGGCGTCGCTTACCGTATTTGATGGCGTATCACTAAAAGCTATCGATGAGAAATCAAAAAAGCTTCAGGCGTTTTTCATTGCAGAGGCTAAAAGTGCAGGTGTATTGGATGAGTTTACGTTAGTAAGTCCCAATGTTGATAATCGTGGGAGCCAGATTGCGCTTGCACATAGTGATGCCTACGCTATATGTCAGGCGTGGATAGCGAAGGGAGTTATTGCAGACTTTAGGGCGCCCAACATACTACGAATTGGTTTTGCGCCGTTATATTTGTGTTTCAAAGATATTGAAATTGCTGTGCAGAAGCTTTCCGAAATTATCAAGAAGCAAGAATATAAGCATGATATTTTCCGCCAAAAACAAGCCGTTACCTAATATAAGGAAAAACAAGGCACTAAGCTTAAGTTTAAGCAAACATTTGATTTATAGCGTGAAAATATTGCTTTTTAGGTATTAAGCGTTAATACTTCGCGGTTGGTGTCAATAATAGTTGGGTCGTAGAGGTACTGTTGAGCAGGGTGTTTAAGTGTTATTTTTTTCAAGCGTTTTTTTGGGTAACGTTAGTTGTAGCTACTCCGAGCTTCGCATATCTGCAAAACGCGAACAGTAACGACAATTCAGCGCCTGAAGAGGTTACATACTGTATTGACCCAAATTGGGCACCCTATGAAGCTATCCGTAATGGTTCTCATATCGGTATCTCTGCGCAGTACCTAGATATTATTTCAGAACTTTCCGATCTTAAATTTACCCTAGTGCCAACACAAACGTGGCAGCAAAGCCTTGAATACGTACAACAAGGGAAGTGCCGCGTTATTCCCATGTTAAACACGTCTGATTATCGAAGGCAGTTTCTGGATTTTAGCTTGCCATACTTTGAGGCGCCAAATGTACTGGTTGCCAAGTCAGGTACACCTATGCTGCAAGGTTATGGCGGCGTGGGCAACCGTTCAGTAGGCGTTGTACAAGGCTATCGCCAAGTTGAATATATTTCTCGCCATTATCCGAGTTTGCGGCTAAAGCTTATTGCATCTGAGCAAGAAGGCTTGAAACAATTAGCGAATGGCGAATTTGACGTCATGGTGGGGTCCTTGATGAGTGTGAATATGCACATCAACAATCTCAAGCTTAAAGATTTAATCATTGTAGGCTACGCAGAGCCGTTCGATTCGTTAGCATTTGGTGTTAACAAATCTTATGGTTATTTGGTAGATAAGATTAATTACGCCATTGAACGCATCCCTGAGAATCGCAAAGTAGAAATATATAAGCAATGGAATAACGTACAAGTTCGCTACAGTCGCGATTACCTTAAACTGTTCTTGTCAGTTGCTGTAGTGCTTATGGTGTTGCTTCTGATCATAGTGAGAAAGCGTTATCGGGGGCACTTTACACGGATTATTCAACAGAAAAATGAAGAAATAGGTACCTTGCAGGCGGCGTTGCTAGAGAATAACAAAACACTCGCGTTTTTGTCTTCACACGACAACGTCACAGGCTTGTATAACCGTAATCATATGATTCAGAGGGCTGAAGAAGAGATCTCGCGTTTTCAACGCTTTCACACGACGGCGTCACTTATCGTTGTAGAATTAACGAGTATCAATGACGAGAAATTTAACTTTGACACCCAGACCAAAGAAGATGCACTTAAAGTTGTAGCAGCAAGTTGCTTAAGTACAGTACGCGAAGTCGATGTAGTATCGCGCTTTAGTGACGAGCAGTTTATTGTTCTGTGTCCACAAACGACAGTGGAACATGCAAAAAAACTCGCCGACAGGCTTTTAGATTGTATGTTAGGTCATCAACTGCTAAACGACACGTTTAAGATTGCGGTAGGCATGACACAACTTCATGAAGATGAAGAGTTCAACGAGTGGTTTGAACGTACAATAAAGGCGCTGTATCAATCTAAGCGCCTTGGATATGGTAATGTCTCTGTGGCTGATTAAACGATAGGCTCGTAGTGCCATTGATGTGCGTCATAGCGAATTTGAGCCCGGTCGTATTCTCTTTCTGAACGCCAATTTCGATTATTTAGCTTAACTGAAACACCAGGGTATAAACGTTTGTTTGCAACCAGTTTGATATCTTGCTGATATTGCTCTTTGGCCTGTTTAACATCATTGGCCTTATTTTCAATCCACTCTAATAACGCACTTTCGTTGTTGAACAGTTCTAGAGCTTCAGTGACTTTGCGTTGTAATTCTTTGGGCACTTTCTTACTTTGTAGTAACTCTATTTTTTCTTTGTGCTTTAAGTTGTTCTCGCGAATTTGCTTTAGGAGTTCGTCTAACGATTCTTTTCGTTCCAGCAACAGATTAAAACCCGGACTAAAGTCAATTTTAAGGGTACTACCAGATACCGCCCCTAATGTTCCCGCCTCAATTTTATTTTGACTGACAATATCGCAGGCAAAAAGATTACCCATTGGGTTGTCAATCTGGCCTACGGTTACTGAGCCACCACAGCGTAGCTTACTGTATGCTAACTGCCTGCCAATGGTAATGTTGCCGCCGCACTGCACTTCAATTCCTTGACCGTGCTGAACGTGCACGCTACCTGCTGCCACAAGCTTGCAATGAAATTCGCTGTCGCCATCATTCACTTTACCCATTGCACCTTCGGTAACGATAATATCGCCACCAGACTCAATGTATGCTGACTCAACAAAGCCGTTAATCGTAACATCGCCAGCGGCTTTAATTTCCATCTTCTCCGTAACATCGCCGTTAACTAATACAGCACCTTCGTAGTTCACATGACCAGAGCCGACATTGACACCGGTACAAATAAAGGTGTCGTCAACCTGCATGGTTTGGTCGCGATACTTTGGCATCCCTGAAATAGACGACATTAGCAGGTTGGCGTCATGATCTGACACTACAGTTCCGCCGCCCATTTTAAACTCTACCCACTCACCTGCCACTGCTTCAATCTTGTTGCCTTTAATGTCAAAGCCTGTCCGGCCTTGTGTTGGCTGTGTTCTGCGTAGCACGGGTGTATTTACTTTGACGCAAATTACTTCACCCAAGTTGCGCATATCAACGCGTTCGCCCTTGCCGGTTTGCGGTTTTAAAACGCGCTCTAACGCATTAGGCACAAGGGGAATGAACTTCGAATTCTTGCCGTTTCGCGCCGGTAGACCTTTGGCAACGGTTTTTTCAATAACGGTTCCGGGCTCGACGTGTTTTGCTTCTTCAAGCACCGATGCGATTGCCTTAATCCCCAAGCCCCGAACAATTTTGTTTTTCTGTGCTAGTAATTTGATGGCATTAAGTGAAGGCATTTTGCCGCCGTATGGCGTGGTAAGTACAAGGTTCGCTTGCATGGCATCTTCTGGGACTCGAAATTCAACCTCTGCGTTTTTGCGCTCACCAATGCGTTCGTTTACTTCGGTGTCATCACCGGTTTTAAAGTAATGATTGGCGGTATCGCAGGCTGATTTAAGTGATTTCTCTGAGATATAAAGGCGTTTAGTTTCTCCTGATGATAATTCATCGATTATGTCACTCATGCTTACCTCTGAGGCGAACTCAGCAGGCTTTAGTGTTAACTCAATATAGGTTCTTGATTCATCGAAACTAATAACTACGCCATTCATCACTTCTATTTTCCTTGCGCACTTGTAATTTTGTTATCGGCGGCATTAAAAAAATACTTAGTACCCTTTAATTTATGCTCATCCCACACATCCGTCAAAGGTTTTCCGCGTATTGAAAGAGTGCTCTTAATATCGCCTGTTTTTCTGGGTTATCGTGATGTTCATGTGCCAGTTGCTCTAATCGCATCATGTATTGCTCGATTGTTATCGAACCATGAGAGTTAGGATCGGTTAGGCGCGCTTGTCGGTGATGCTGCCATCGCGTTACTTCATCAGCAGTAAGCGTGTTTGGGTAATTGCGAGCACGATACCTAAATAGTAGCTTTTTGAGTCCTTCGTGCTGTGTTTTTTCTGCTAACGTCGCTAGATTTTCCGGTGAAGATGATACAACTTGCTCGCACCAACGCTTATCCTCGTCATTTAAAAAGCCTCCGCTGTATAAAGCATGGTCGATATCGTGTTCGTCTGCACGCTCGTCAATGGTGAAAACCTGAGCGAGCTTTTCTGCTAACTCTGGATGCGCCGCAAGTTTACGGTAGTTATCCAAACATTTTTCTCTGTCTAGCCCCAAACGCACTGCATTTTCTTCCGTCATCGCCTTGGCTGTTGTAATAAAAGGTGAGCGGTTTGCATGAATCAGTTTTAAGCCTGGTCGCTCCAACGGTGAGTCATACTCATCCGCTGAAGCATACAGTGCATTTCTTATCTCTTCGGCTGAATCAGAGATAAGTGACTCCACATCATGAGCCAAATCCACGGTAATAAACGCATTGTTGTTGGTGGGATGTTTAGCCACTGGCATTACCCATGTACAACAACCTTGTTTGGCAGGTAACTTCGAAGATATGTGAAGTAATACCGACGGTTTCGATAAATCGATTTGCTGCATTACGGTGTGCTTACTTCTAAGTGAGAATGCGTAATCGAAAAGTCTTGGCTGTTTATTTTTAATCAGTTTTGCCAGCGCAATCGTTGCATACACGTCACTTAATGCATCGTGGGCATTTTGATGTCCGATATCATTTGCTGCGGTAAGCGCTTCTAACTTAAAGCTCGGTGCGCCATCGTCTCGTGTAGGCCAATTGATGCCCTCGGGGCGCAGTGCATAGCAAGCCCTTGCAAGGTCAATAATGTCCCAGCGACTGTTGCCGTTTCGCCACTCTCTCGAATAAGGGTCGTAAAAGTTACGGTAAAACAGGAAGCGCGACACTTCATCATCAAAGCGTATACTATTAAACCCAACGCTACAGGTATTCGGTGTCGACATCTCTTGAAAGATGCGAGCAGCGAAATCGGCTTCGTTTGAACCGTCGCGCAGCGTTTGCTGCGGCGTAATGCCAGTGACCAAACACGCCTCTGGGTGTGGCAAATAGTCGTTGGCGATTGCGCTCATTATGTTAATTGGCTTACCAATGATATTGAGCGAGAGGTCTGTTCTTACCGCGGCAAATTGGCAGGGCAGATCTTTTTGTGCACTGGTGCCAAAAGTTTCAAAATCGTGCCAAAGAAAAGTAGGTGTGTGCATAATCACCAAAGTGAATTTTATATGTATTTTGAAGGCAGTTTACACTGCGTAATTTTGAATACCAAATGCTGCCCAATATTTAGGCTTTGTAGGGAGGCGTGCAGGCGGTTCACGATGCTTATGTGCTGTTCACTTACTTGCGAAAATGGCTTTTACTGACTAGTTTTTATGTAGTCAGAGCTAATTTGGATCGTCTTCTTTTGTCCGCAAACCTCCATCACTTATCATTGCTAAAAGCAAAGCGTACTTTGCTGTGGGCTTTGGCACTTTCAATTGTCCTTATCGTTGTTACGGTTGTCTTTTTTGAAAACCGCATTCGTCAAAGTGCCGAACAACAGACTTTTGAAGCACTAACAGAAAGCGCTCAGGAAGTTGTGGACGTAGTGGATGCGAATTTACGAAATTATATGGATACAGTGCGGTTTTTGCATAGTTCACCTGCTGTGCAAGGGGTTGTTGACGCAAGTTTGAATGACAATGCAGATACTCAAGAGGGAATGTCAACGGTGCAATGGAAGCGCCAAGTTGAAAGCATGTTTGCAGTGTTTATGGAGAATAATAGGGAAATTGACCAACTGCGAATCATACTTGCCAATGAAAAGGGAAGCGAATTTATTCGGGTCGAGCAAGTTGGCAAAAGTATAGAAATTGTTGCCCAACCTGAGTTACAAGAAAAAGGTAATCGCGATTACTATGTTGAAAGTGTTAGCAAAAATAGAAATGAATTTTATATTTCCAACATTAATCTAAATCGAGAATACGGAAAAATAGAGTTTCCTTATAAGAGTGTGTTGCGTTTGTCACTGCCTTTATTCAGCGAAAATGGCGAGCGTTTTGGCTTCATAATCGCAAATATTAACGCGCAGATCCTTCTAACTAAAATGCAAGACACGCTCTTCGGTGCTCAACAACTCATCGTTACTGATGCCGATGGCTTTTTCATTGTGCATCCAGACCCCAATAAAGTTTTTTCAAAAGACCTTAACAAGGAAGTGCAGTGGTCGAGTGAATACCGTTCTCCTTTATCTCCTGGTTTCGCTACTATTCAGCCGCTGCGAAATTCTGATGAAGCGTTTTATGCGGTAACGCAGTCCTTTAACTTATCGCCTACAAGTTCACTCAAGCCGCTTAATTTGCATGTGTTAACGTATCAACATAGCGTTAATGGCATAATCAGTGACAAGCGCATAGCTGTTTATAGTTTTGTCCTGATAATTCTATCGGTTCTGGCATGTATCTTATGGTTTGTCTACCGAAGTAGTAAAAGCAGTCTAGCGCTAGCTAAGCTCAGACGAGAGTCAGCCGCTATTGTCGCTAGTTCAAAGGATGCCATTTTTAGCGTTGACAGCAAAGGCAAGGTAAAGAGCTGGAATATGGCAGCCGAAACAATGTTTTGTGTACCAAGCCAGTTAGTAATAGGTCATCATTATTCTTCATGTAAACCCCTTGCGTCGTTGGGCTTGGAAATGGCGTTTGCCGAAGCTGAGACACAAACTACCTTTTCAGCACATTTCTCTGATAATTCATGTGATGAAAAATACCTGCAAATTACCGCGTCGAAAATTCTCAATGATGAGGATAATTTAACAGGTGTAGCGGTAGTGATAAGAGATGTTACTGACGAACGCCACGCCAAAGCCGCGGTAGAGAAAATTAATTTGGAGCTTGAAGAGAAAGTGCAGCGCCGAACGATTGACCTAGTTACGGCAACTAAAGAGGCCAAGAAGGCCAGTGAAATAAAAAGTGCATTTATCTCTAATATCAGTCACGAGATGCGTACGCCACTTAACGGAATTGTTGGATCACTGTCGTTACTAAAACGCCATTCGCTTAACGAGAAGTCGATGCAGTTGTTGTCGATGATGGAAGTAAGCTGCAATAGTTTAAGTACACTTATCAATGACGTACTCGATTTGTCAAAAATTGAAGCGGGTAAATTGGATATTAATAACCAGAATTTCAATCCGATATCGCTTATAGAGTCATTGGCAAGAGTATTTGTCGTAAAAGCCGCAGACAAAGGGCTGCATTTACTCGTCGACACAACCGCATTATCAGACGTTACAGTTTACTCTGACCCTCATCGAATAAGTCAAATTCTCAACAACCTGTTAAACAACGCGATAAAATTTACAGAAAGCGGTCATATCCTGTTGAGTGCGGCAATCTGTAGCGGGCAGGGTGAAGAACAAGAGCTTCACTTTAGCGTTATTGATACTGGAATGGGGATAGCAAAGGAAAATCAGTCGAAACTCTTCACGCCGTTTACTCAAGCTGATTCTCACGTCGCCGTGAAATACGGTGGAACTGGGCTAGGGCTTTCTATTTGTAAACAATTATCTCAATTGATGGGGGGCGATATTTCCTTTAGGTCAACGCAAAATGCTGGAAGTGCGTTTTCGTTTTTTGTTACTTATCCCATTTCACACGTAAATCAAGACGCTCACAACAATGTTAAATATAAAACAAATAGTGAATGCCCGCATAAAAAGTGGGCCGTAAGTGCGCCATACAAACCACTGGAAGAAAACCTTTATTCACTGTTGCTTGATGCCGGCGCAATGGTAGACATTATTGATGATAAAGCGGGAATGGACATAACATTGACGTGCTATGACGCCATATTGCTAGACGAATCAAGTGCTTTATTGTATTCACTAGACGAAATATGGAAGCAGGCTGCACTAAACAGTCAAAAGGACAGCATGCCTGAGGTATATATACTTCAACGCATTGACGCGGCTCAGCATAAGTATACAGAAGTCGTGCCGCAATATTTGCACAAGCCTTTGTTCAGTACAACGCTCACATCGCTTTCTAAAACGCACCACGGCGCAACATTGACGCCCATAAATTCAGATATTCACCTGGATGACTTAGGACAACACTCTAATGTAAAAACCTTACAAGGCACTGATTATTCCGCTTCAAAAGAACCCCAGGCTGTTGATAATGCCAACGTTATTGTTGTCGATGATAATCTGATAAATCGTGAAGTTGCAAAAGGGGTTTTAGAGGGGTTACCAATAAATGTCTTTACCTGTAACGATGGTGAAGAGGTCATCTCGTTTTTACAGAAATGTGAAGAAAAGCAACAACAGATCCATGCTATTTTGATGGATTGTCAAATGCCTAATATGGATGGCTATGAAGCAACTCGCGCAATAAGGGATGGTGAAGCTGGAAAAACGTTTATTGACGTCCCCATTATAGCCATGACGGCGAGCGCGATGTTAGGTGAGCGAGAAAAATGTCTTGAAGTGGGCATGGATGACTTCACAACAAAGCCAGTGATGGCCGAAGTACTTATTCCTAAAGTGAAGCGCTGGTTAGCTGAGCGGATGAAAAGGTCGGGTTATCATACCGATAACGTTTCGCCGTTGGTCGACAAACTGATTAATAATATCAATGACGAAGTGCAGGGATTGTCCAGTGCAGTACCTAAGAGTCGCTATTGGGATAAAGATAATGCGATAGCTAGAATAAAAGGCGATAAAGCACTGTTCTCTCGTGTTTGTAATATGTTTGCTAACAGTGCGCCAGATAAAGTGAAGCTGCTAGAAAAAGCCATAGCACATAAAGACGCTGAACAGGTGAAATTACTTACGTTGAAGTTAAAAGGCATGTCTGCTGATATTGGCGCGGTGCAATTGCAAAGCGACTTTGAGTCGCTTTGGGCACTCGCTAAGGCTGAGCGATGGTATGACGCGCTTGAGCAAGTACCTGCGGTGGAAGCGGATTTATCCTTGTTTTTAAAAATAATGGACGTGGCATAGTCATGTTGTTAAAAAGCACGCTTTAGGTAGATTGCGCCTCAATCAACAGCGCATAGAAAACTCGTGAATTTCCATCTAGTATGGTTGCTTGATAAATGCTTCACCTGTACAACAGAAGAATAACAAATGACCAAGGAGAGCGCTTTGCCACTAACCATTTCCACCTCAACAATCCGCGATGCAATTACCCAAATAACCGCGTATTCAAGACGCGCTTCTATTCTACTAATATCTGCGTTGGTGATGCTATTTGCAAGCGTGACAGCGAGCGCAAATGATGAAAAGTCAACAACGCCGAATGTTGCCATTGCCATCCACGGTGGTGCTGGCACTATTTTAAAGTCTTCAATGACACCTGAAAAAGAAGCAGCCTATAGGGCAAAACTTAAAGAGGCTGTGGAGCACGGTTATTCGCTACTTAAGCAAGGTGTGAAAGGCGAAAAAGCGGTTGTTGAAACCATTAAAATCTTGGAGCTTTCCCCACTATTTAATGCAGGTGTTGGAGCGGTATACACGTTTGACGGTGAGCATGAACTAGACGCGTCTATTATGCACGGCGGAACCAAAAACGCAGGCGCAGTTGCAGGCGTTAAAACCATAAAAAGCCCCATTGAGGCGGCATTATTGGTAATGAATGAGTCTCCTCATGTCATGCTTTCGGGCAAGGGCGCTGAAGCTTACGCTGCTGAAAATGGCTTAGAGCAGGTGGATAACAAAATATTTGATACTGAATTTCGCAAGCAAGCATTAGATAAAGCCAAAGCGCGTATGGCCCAAGCATCAACAGGTTATGGAAGCCAGCAAGGCAACGAACGGTTTGGCACCGTAGGGGCGGTTGTACTAGACAGCGAAGGCAACTTAGTGGCTGGCACGTCGACCGGAGGCATGACCGCTAAGCGCTATGGCCGAATTGGCGACTCGCCCGTTATTGGCGCCGGCACTTACGCAGATAATGAAAGTTGTGCAGTATCGGCAACAGGGCATGGCGAATACTTTATTCGCTACCATGTGGCAGCAGATATTTGCGCTCGTATGAAATACCAAAACGTGAGTTTAGACGAAGCCGCAAACACAGTTATTAACGATGTGTTGGTTAAAGCAAAGGGTGACGGTGGTGTAATTGCTATAGACAAGCTGGGTAATATAGCCATGCCATTTAATTCCAAAGGAATGTACCGCGCCAGTATTAGTACTGAAGGTGTGGTAACTGTTGCCATATATAAAGACTAACCCGGTTCGATGGTGTCTTTTACCGTCTTAGTAGACACCGTCAACGAAAAAGCACTTGTTTATTGTAACTTTAATGTTAAAAAGTTGGCTTGCAGAGCTTTCAACGTCTAGTCTTTAGTATGTGGGGGAAAGCTTTCACATGTGTCTAGAATAATTGATGTGCCGTAACGCCAAATAAATGCAGTATCGGTCACCGTAGGCGCCGCGGCTGGAGAAAAGAAAATGGAATCGTTGCAAGTCAGTGATTATATGAATACCCATCCGGTTAAGCTAAATGTTGACATGCCTGTGGCGCAGGCGGTTGAGGCATTACTTTCGAGCGGACAAAGTGGTGGGCCTGTACTTGACATTAAAGGACGGGTGGTAGGTTTTTTATCAGAGCAAGACTGTATAGCGCAAATGATTGCTTCTAGTTATTACCGTGAACAAATTTGCCGCGTCGGCGAAATTATGAAAACACCAGTGATAACAATAAAGCCTTATATGTCGGTCATAGAGTTAGCGCAGTTGCTATTAAAAGACAAACCGAGAGTGTACCCAGTAGTGGATGATGACGGCGTACTGTTAGGGTGTATAAACCGTACACAAGTATTGCGGGCTATTGATGTTCAACTTAATGATGGTTATCAGCGCGCGGGCTAGGTAGCCAGTTTTGCCAATATTACGATAGGGAACTGAGTCAGCGTGGTAATACCAATGATGATGTTCCCACATTCCCTTTTTCTATCTACTCACTCCATTTATCATCGCTAATTCCCTTTGCAATACAAGCAAAACCTTTTATTCTTCACTGTCTTATTTTTCTATTGCATCAACACAATGTTGCTTTAGCTAAGTTAACGCAAAATTTCATCAGAGAGTTTTAAGTGCATCAAAATAGTTCAGTAGCGCCAAACCCACTAGGTCTTACTCCCATATTGCTGTTTGTAGTCCTTGTCGTTGTAACCGGTATTACTACCAATGACATAACAGCTATGCCTATTCTTGTGGCGTTTTTTATCAGTGCAGGCTACGGACTATGTCTTAATCCTAAAGGAGAAAAGGTTAGCTTTTCACAGAAAGTACAAACCTTTTGCAAAGGCGGTGGTGATAAGAACATTATCTTACTGGTGCTAATTTTTCTATTGGCAGGTGCGTTTTATGCAGTAACGATTGATATTGGTGCACGTGATGCCACCGTGAATATGGCACTTCAATTTGTACCTTCGGCGCTAATTTTGCCTGGTTTATTCCTTATTTGTTGCTTTATATCATTCGCGATGGGCACGTCGATGGGGACGATAACGGCGCTGTCTCCCATTGGTGCAGGCCTTGCGACAAACCTTGGGCTTCCGGTGGAAATGGCACTCGGCATTGTAGTTGGTGGCGCCATGTTTGGCGATAATCTATCGTTCGTTTCAGATACGACCATTGCTGCAACACGTACGCAAGGTGTACAGCTTAAAGACAAATTTCGAGCGAACCTGATGGTAGCAGTTCCTGCTTGTATTGTGACTATGGCGCTTCTACTGATGGTTGACGTTGACACGTCGGGAATTGTGGAAGGTAAAGACTACGACTTTTGGCGAATTGTTCCTTACCTTTGTATTATCGCCTTCGCACTTACTGGTTTTAACGTTATAAGTGTACTTGCTGTAGGCATAGCCAGCGCATGCGTTGTCGGGTTGGTTCAAGGCAGTTTTACACCGCTTTCAATGATGCAAAGCATTCAAAAGGGCATGGGGTGGATGCAGGACTTAGCGATGATAGCGATCACCATTGGTGGCATTGTCGCACTCATGCACGCCAACGGCGGTATAACGTGGCTAATTGAGCGTTTAACGCGTAAAGTAACCTCGAAAAAAGGGGCAGAATTTAGTATCGCAAGCCTTGTAAGTTTTTTAGATATTACGACTGCAAATAACACTATCGCTATTGTTACAGCCGGTCCAATAGCGAAAGACTTGAACGAAAAATATGGCGTAGACCCTCGTCGTACAGCGTCATTACTCGATATATTTTCGTGTAGCTTTCAGGGGCTTGTTCCCTATGGAGCGCAATTACTTAGTGCTGCTGCAGTTGTGGGTATTTCGCCATTGGCGATAACGCCATACTGCTGGTATCCCATGCTCATTTTTGTTTTTGGTGTCGCTGCCATTTGGTTTGGTTTTCCACGTTTTAAAGAAGTGCAAGACGACGAATTAACCCAAAGTGCTTGAAAATACGTAGTATCAACTGCTTGATGTACGGTGCTGTGTGGTGTTTCGCAGCCTTGTACTGGCTTTTTATGGCGGTATCTTCTAGGATCATCGCCCATTATCATTCAGGTCCAACGACAAATGTAAAACAATAGGCTCAGAATAACTATCTGAAGCCTGGCGCACGCTGTTCAGTGATGGCGACGCTAGCTTGAATCGAGCCGATAAAATGGTGCGAGAGCGGACCTAACGACTGTTGTTTTTAGAAATTCTGTAGGATGCAATTTTGTCTTCACCCATTGCCATAAAACCTTTGTACCTCAAACTCGACGAATGCTTAAGTGCTGATAAGTTTCGACTGAAACGTCGTATCACGCAGCTTTCACAGAAACTCAATGATAGAGAAAACAAAGATCTAAGCAAAAATAGCGCTAGCAATAATAAAGGCGACAAGACACCTACTAATGAAGGCAACGTGCAAGCGCAGTACGACAAGCTTGTAAAAGACATTGATGCGTCAATTGCGAAGCGAACGTGGCGTCAAGATAATTTACCTAATGTTGAATATCCACCTCTACCCGTTAGCGACAAGAAAGAAGATATAAAGGCCGCTATTGCTAATCATCAGGTAGTGATTGTTGCGGGTGAAACAGGCTCGGGTAAAACGACGCAGCTCCCCAAGATATGTTTAGAGTTGGGGCGTGGCGTTAACGGTATGATTGCCCATACACAGCCTCGACGTCTTGCAGCACGTAGTGTGGCAACGCGTATAGCAGATGAATTGAATACACCCTTAGGTGAGAAGGTCGGTTTCAAAATTCGCTTTAGCGATCAGGTGAGCGAGCGCAGCTACGTTAAACTGATGACTGACGGTATGTTGCTTGCTGAAATGCAGCAAGATAGGTTTTTAAATCAGTACGACACCATAATTATCGATGAAGCCCATGAGCGTAGTCTGAACATCGATTTCTTGTTGGGCTATCTGCGTCAGTTGCTCGATAAGCGCCCAGATTTAAAACTTATCATTACCTCGGCTACTATCGATCCTGAGCGTTTCTCTAAGCATTTTAATGATGCGCCCATTATTGAAGTGAGCGGCAGAACGTACCCTGTAGAAATTCGCTACCACGCACCTGAAGACGCGGGTGATGATATTGACCAAAGCGACGCTATTGTGAATGCAGTAGATGAACTTATGCGTGAAGCGCCGGGTGACATTCTGGTGTTCCTAAGTGGTGAGCGTGAAATACGTGACACTCAAGATGCGCTAAGCAAGCAACATTATCGCAATACAGAGATTGTGCCTTTGTATGCAAGGTTGTCAGCTGCTGAGCAGAATCGCATTTTTCAATCGCATAGTGGCAGGCGTATCGTGCTTGCGACCAACGTGGCCGAAACGTCGCTTACCGTACCTGGTATCAAATATGTTATCGATCCCGGCTTTGCGCGTATTTCTCGCTATAGTGCGCGCAGCAAAGTACAACGTTTACCCATCGAGCCAATCTCACAAGCCTCTGCTAATCAGCGTTCTGGGCGATGCGGGCGAGTTTCCGACGGTATTTGTATTCGACTATACAGTGAAGAGGATTATTTGGGGCGCCCAGAGTTCACTGACCCAGAAATACTTCGTACCAACTTAGCTTCTGTAATTTTGCAAATGCTGGCGTTGGGGCTTGGCGATATAGCGGCATTTCCATTTGTTCAGCCACCAGATAATCGCAACATTAATGACGGTTTTAGGCTGCTTGAGGAAATTCAGGCCATTGTTAAGCGAAAAGGCAAGATGCAGCTGACACCGCTCGGTCGACAAGTGGCGAAGTTACCCATTGACCCACGCTACGCACGGATGGTGATTGAGGCTGAAAAAACCAATGCTGTGAATGAAGTCATGGTTATTGCTGCGGGTTTATCTATTCAAGACCCACGAGAGCGGCCGCAAGAAAAGCGACAACAAGCGGATGAAAAGCACAGTGAATATCACGATAAAGATTCTGACTTTATAAGCCTATACAACCTATGGACAGCGTTTAGAACTCAGCAAAATGCACTAAGCCAAAATCAACTTCGCAAATGGTGTAAGCAGAATTTCATCAATTATTTACGAATGCGAGAATGGCAAGATATCGTAAGTCAGCTCAAGAAGTCGATAGCAGAGTTAGGCTTGGGCATTACCAAGCACGACGCTGACTATCAGGCCATTCATCAGGCGATTGCAAGCGGCTTGTTATCCCACTTGGGTTTTAAAGATAAAGAACGTGAATACATGGGCTCACGCAACACACGGTTTATGATTTTTCCCGGCTCCGGCTTGGCCAAATCTCAGCCCAAATGGGTAATGGCCGCCGAGTTAGTTGAAACATCTAAGTTGTTTGCCCGCATGGTTGCCAAAATTGATCCTGCCTGGATTGAACCACTTGCTGAGCATGTGGTTCAGCGCAGTTATTCTGAGCCACATTGGTCGAAAAAGCGTGGCGCAGTCATCGCTTATGAAAAAGTAACGCTTTTCGGGCTACCGATTGTGATGAAGCGGGCGAAAGTCTATAGCCTTATAGACCCACCAATTTGTCACGAACTCTTTATTCGTGAAGCATTGGTGGAAGGTAACACCAAGCTAAACTTCAGCTTCTTACAAGAAAATCAGGCATTACTAGAACAAGCTGATGAGTTTGAACAGAAAACGAGACGTCGCGATCTTATCGTTGATGATGAAGAGTTGGTGAACTTTTATGCTAAACGCATACCGGTAGAAGCTAATAACGATGCCGCGTTTAAAAAGTGGTTCAAACAACATGGCAGCAACGACGCGCTTACATTCAAAGAAGAAGATGTATATCGCCAGCAGCCGGGTCAGTCGGTTGCCAACGCGTTTCCTGACGTATGGCGTCAAGGCAACATAACCTTACCGCTTAGATACAATTTTGAACCAAACGCTGAAGATGATGGTGTAACCGTAGTGATACCTTTGCCTGTGTTAAATCAAGTTGAAAACGTAGGATTTGATTGGTTAGTGCCTGGCTTACGTCACGATTTGATTGTAGGCATGATAAAGACATTGCCAAAGCGACTACGTCGGAACTTTGTACCAGCGCCCAACTTTGCACAAGCGTGTTTGGCAGATATTAGCGAAACAGACAAAAACAACCGCCCGGTGCCTATTGTTGAGGCCATAAGCGATAAGCTACGCAAAATGACAGGGGTTGTGATTGAAGGTGAGGAGTGGAACTTTGAGCAGCTTGATAAGCACTTAAAAATGCACTTTGCCGTGGTAAGTGACAGCGGTGATGATATTGCCAAGGGAGATGATTTACATGCGCTCAAGCAACAGTGTGCAGGGCAGGTGAAGCAAACCTTTGAAAAAGCCGCCACACCAGAGCTAGAAAGAAGTGATATCTCGCAATGGGACTTTGAAAGCCTCCCTGAAACCTTTGTGCAAAAAGTGGGAGGATTTGAAGTACAGGCATTTCCTGCACTCGTACAAAAAGGCGATACAGTGGATATCGCACTTATCGATGAAGCACAAAAAGCACAGGCCATGCACAAGCAAGGCGTGAATGTACTTATCAAAAATGCGATGCCCTCTCCACTTAATTACCTGCAAAATAAGCTACCGAATAAAGCGAAACTGGGTCTGTACTTCAACCCATTTGGTCAAGTTAAGGCGCTTATTGATGATTGTATTTTTGCCGGTATAGACGCCATCGTAAGCGATTATTGTCAGTCCAATAACACTGATATTCGAAACAAAGCCGATTTTGAAGCGTGCCTAGAAATAGCGCGCGCAGATATAAATGACCGTGTATTAGAAATTGCTAAACAGGTTGAGCAGGGGCTAACACTTGCACATCAGTGCCAGAAACAAATGAAAGGCAACGTGCCGTTAACGATGATAAATGCACTTGGTGACTGCAAAGCACACCTTGCATCGCTGGTGTTCCCGGGTTTTGTTTCTCAGATAGGTGAAGCGCGTCTTGACGATTGGAACCGTTATATTAAGGGGCTTGCTCGTCGCCTTGAAAAACTGCCGATCGACTCGAACAAGGACAGAATGCATCAGGCAACCGTCGAAAAGTCGATAAAGGAATGGGAGAAAGTGTGTGCTAAATACCCTAAGGGTAAAGTGCCACAAGACCTTAAAGACGCGAAGTGGATGATTGAGGAATTGCGCGTTTCACTGTTTGCTCAGCAGCTTGGTACGGCCTATCCCATTTCCGCAAAACGCATCACGCTTTATTTGAATGAATTCTAGCGTGCAAAGTGACATGATTTCATTTAAAGACTATAGTTAAATTCGACACTGGTGGCAGTGACGTAATAAATACGCTGGGTCTGTGTGAATATTTGAATAATAATTAAACAGTCTGATTGACAACTGATCATCAGCACCCTATAACAACAAATGAAGTCGTAAGCGTTACGCTAATTTTCGGGAGAAGTAGACATGTTGGGATACGACGATAAGCGAAATTTTTTCAGGATGATGGTAAATTCGCCTTGTCAGTTGCAGATCACTGACGATGAGTCGAGCCGCACCATGCAGGCAATGTGTAAAGATATCAGCGCAACAGGTATGTCGCTTGAAGTAGATGAGCCATCTATAGAAGTGGGTACCCAAGTAAGCGTAGCGATTGAGTCATCGAGCTCGCAAATACCGTCTTTGGCAGCACTTGCCACGGTAGTACGTTGTGAGCCTGAGTCTGAATCGAGCTGCGTAATCGGCGTTGAAATCTCTCAAATGAAATAAGCACCGAAACGGCAGTCTAGCCGTTTCACCTTCAAGGCGAGTTGTGTTGCTCGTCTTATGTGCCAATCTAAAAACTTGAATATCCTGTTCGAGTAAATCCATTTTCTTCTTTTTTCGTATTTAATAATAATTCTCATTAACGATTTGGTCCGTTATGGTGGACAAGAGGGTTATTTTGATGAAAAAGACAGTAACATTCGCAATTTTGCACTTCAGTGTCGCATTCACAGTGGCGTATTTGCTGACGGGCAGCGCAGTAGTGGGGGGCGCGGTTGCGCTGATTGAGCCGGCAATTAACACTATAGCCTTTTACTTTCACGAGTTGGTTTGGAAAAAGTTTGAGCAGCGAGGGCACGTGCATCAACAAAGCAAACGTGCCTCTATTCGACCTCGCACTCAGTTCACACTATAGAAAGCTATTGCTGTAAAACAGTGGTTAGCCCACTATCTAAAGCGTTACCGGTAGGAGAACTAATTGTCGGTGACTTCGCAAACCAAGCCTTTAAGGTAGTATCCTTCAGGGTAGCTTCCAATAATTGGGTGGTCAGATGCTTGATTGAGTCGTGCAATAATTTTTATTGTGCGCCCTGCATCAAGTGCGGCGTCTGCGACCACTTTTTGGAAAAGATCTTGGGGCATTAGCCCTGAACAGCTAAAGGTTAATAGCAAGCCGCCTGATTTTACTGCATGGATGCCATAAAGGTTGATGTCTTTATACCCTCGCGCAGCGCGATTGAGTGACGCTTTGTTATCAACGAATTTGGGCGGATCTAAAATCACCATATCGAATTGTGTGTTGCTGTCATGATATTCACGAAGTGCTTTAAATACATCTTGATTCACATAACTGGCTTTGTTTTCATCAAATCCGTTAATTGCTACATGGTGTTTGGCAAGGTCAAGTGCGGGCTGTGATACATCAACGTTAGTTACCGACTTCGCGCCACCGGCTAGGGCGTAGCATGAGAAAGTACCTGTATAGCTAAAACAGTTTAAGACATCCGCATCTTGAGCGTAATGCGCGGCGGCAGCGCGGCTGTCTCTTTGGTCGAGGTAAAAGCCTGTCTTATGGCCGTTCTCTATATCAACCACAATATTGATACCGTTTTCTTTTACCGTCACCTGCATAGGTGGTTCGCCATGAAGAACGCCGGTGACTGGCTCAAGTCCTTCTTTTTTACGTACGTCAACATCGCTTCTTTCATATACATGAACGTCGGGCATCAGTTTCGTAATGGCCCAGACAATTTTGTCTCTGTGTTTTTCAGCACCAGCACTTAACAATTGTACTACCGCTACATTGTCGTATACGTCGATAGTAATGCCGGGCAGACCGTCACTTTCAGACGCTATCCAACGAAATGCATTCGTCTTTGCAGGGTCAAAAAGACGCCTACGCAGTTGTAATGCCGTTTCTAAGCGGCGTAGAAAAAAGCCGTTATCAATGCTTTCTTCTTTTTTGAATGTCCACATGCGCACACGAATTTTAGAGTTTGGAGAAAACGCGCCACGCCCTAACCAGTCACCTTCAGCATCAAATACGTCGACGGTGTCGCCCATACGCGCGCGTCCTTTTACTTCGGCAACGGCACTTTCAAAAACCCATGGATGCTTGCGACGAAGTGATTTGTCTCGGGATGGCTGCAAAATGACGTGTGCTGACATGTAGTTTCTCGTGTGTAATCGTGTTTCTGTTGTGAGGGCGCGATTATACGCAAATCCCAAAAGACTTAAATCGTTAAATGGTTGTTGGTGGATGCCAATAAACATTGCATTGTTATGAGTCAACGCGCACAGTATTGTTTGAGTATAGACACAGATGTCGAGGGTGTTACAAAAAAACGAAACGGAGATTGTAATGCAGTTTGTCGATTATGAAAAAGGGTGTGGACCTGACAAGTTAACCGTTAAATCACAAAAAGGGTTAACAACACCTTTGGACAAAGTGAAAGTTGAGGTTCGCGCGTTTGGTATTAATCGCGCCGACACGCTTCAGCGTCAGGGGCATTATCCTGCGCCACCTGGAGAAAGTACCATACTGGGACTTGAGGTTTCTGGTGTTATTAGTGAAGTCGGCGATAACGTCAGTAAATTTAACGTGGGTGAGGCCGTTTTTGGGCTTGTCGCTGGAGGAGGCTATGCCAGTGAAGTCATTGTAAACCCGGCGCACTTAATGCGTATCCCGAAAGCGATGGCTTTTTATGAAGCCGCAGGTTTGGCTGAAGTATTTCTAACTGCGTTCCAATGTCTGCGAACTATTGCACATATTAAACCGGCCGAATATGCGCTTATTCATGGTGGAGCCAGCGGCGTTGGTCTAGCGGCTACGCAACTATGTCAGTACTGGGGTGTGCATTGCGCAGTAACGGCATCTAGCAGCGATAAACTTGCATTGTGCGGTCAAAATGGTGCTGAGCAGCTTATTAATTATAAAACGCAGGCGTTTGATGAGGTATTAAGAGAAACATGGCCGCAAGGCGTCAATATGGTGCTTGATATGGTTGGAGGCGACTACCTCAATCGAAACCTAAAAGTACTCAAGCAAGACGGTTTGGTGGTGTATCTTGCAATGCTGGCAGGTCGCTATGCTGACAATCTTGATTTGGCGTTGCTATTAGGTAAAAGAGCCTCCATTGTCGGCACGACATTGCGCAATCGAAGTGATGAGTATAAAGCAGATTTAATTCACGATTTTTCAAGTGTGTGCTTAGACGCTTTTAGTACCGGTGATTTGCAAGTAAACATTGATACTCATTATGAGATAAAAGACATTGATAAGCCTCACGTACGGTTAGAGAACAACGATACGCAAGGCAAAATTGTGGTGTCGTGGTAGAGCTTAAAAGCCGTACTTAATTAGCCAGTGAAGCCTACATCTACCTGGGTAGGCTTGGCTTCTGCCGCATTGCGGGCCAGTTCATCACATCGCTCGTTTTCTGGATGCCCAGAATGGCCTTTCACCCAATGCCAGTTAACATTGTGTTTTTTTACTGCTTCGTCAAGGCGCTGCCACAAGTCAGCATTTTTGACCGGCTTTTTATCTGCAGTACGCCAACCGTTCTTGCGCCAATTGTGGATCCATTGATTAATACCGTTTTTAACGTACTGGCTGTCAGTGGTCATCTCTACATTACACGGCTCAGTTAAACTGTTTAGTGCTTCAATAGGCGCTAACAATTCCATACGGTTATTCGTGGTATGAGCAAACCCGTCACTTAGCTCTTTGCGGTGTTGCTTATAGATAAGTACAGCACCATACCCTCCAGGACCAGGGTTTCCCAAACATGAGCCGTCGGTATAGATGTGTAAGGTTTTTAGCGTCATTAGGTTCCTTTTTACTGCTGTAATAACTATTACAGACAGTGCTACTTTTTTATCTGTCTTGATATAATCGGTGCATTTCCCTTAGCGTCTTGCAAAGGGGTTGATATACTATCAAAAAATGAAAGCGTAATAATAGTAGAGGTTCCATGCGCCAAATTGTTTTAGATACTGAGACCACAGGTATTGAGCCAAAAGAAGGCCACCGTATCATCGAGATTGGGTGTGTTGAAGTTGTGAACCGTCGTCTTACGGGCAACCACTTTCATGTTTATATCAATCCAGGTCGCCATATTGAACAAGAGGCCATTGAAGTTCACGGTATTACTAATGAATTTCTGGCGGATAAGCCCACATTTTCTCAAGTCGCTCAAGAATTCGTGAGCTTCATTAAAGGTGCCCAACTCGTTATTCACAACGCGCCGTTTGACGTTGGCTTTATGGATCATGAGTTTAATATGGAGCCTGCCACGAAAGGGCTTATTACTAGCAATATCTGCGACGTACTCGATACCCTGGTATTGGCGCGTCAAATGCACCCTGGTCAGAAAAACAACCTAGATGCGTTGTGTAAGCGCTACGGGATAGATAATAGTCACCGAACGTTGCACGGCGCTTTGCTCGATGCTGAAATTTTGGCAGACGTATATCTGTTAATGACCGGTGGGCAAACCAAGCTGAAACTAGCCTCAACGGGAAGCAGTGATGCAGATTCAACTGCTATTCGACGTATTCAACGCAACGCAAATAAATTAAAGGTTATTAAGGCTAGCGCCGATGAATTAACACAGCATGAGGCACGTTTAGACATTGTGCAAAATGCAGGAGGCAAATGCTTGTGGCGTCCCGAGCCTGAAGACGTGTCTTAAATTCGCCAGTAGGGCAGTGTTACCTATCAACAATTCAAAAAAATGAATGCAGGAGCAGCTAAGCGTGAAAGTGTGGTTTTATAGTGTACTTTTTTTATTAACCTTTATGCACACACACGTCGCTGCGCAATCACAAGCTGCACAGCAAGATGAGGCGCGCCAACGGCTCGACGGTGCTGTGCAAGCTACACCAGCGCAAAATCCTTCTTCACAAAACTCACAGAACCAAAATACAGACTCACAGGAAGAGCAAACTAATTTATCACCGTTGAGTGATTTAGGTGATGAGTACACTAACTCTATTGAGCTGTTACGTAATCGTTTCAGGGTGGACTACAACGTAGAAGAAGTCACCATGGTGTTTTTTAGAGAGTATGGTTCAGCGCCTGTGGTACTAGTGCGACCTGATGGCTCCAAGTTGTTTCAAAGCCGAGTAGATGAAGAGAAAGTAGAGTGGTACGACGCCGATACTTTCGACATGATCAAAATAAAGAACCCAGTCCCTGGCCCATGGCAAGCTGTTGGTCAAGTGTTGAAGGGCAGTAAAGTGATGGTGTTATCCGATGTGCAATTGCATGCGGATCCATTACCTACGCTCTTATTCGCTGGCGAAATATTAAAGTCTACTGCCTATTTAACTAACGGCGGCAAGCTTATCGAGAACAAGCAGTTTAGGAATGTTGTCGATTTAGATATTGAGTTCATAAGTACAAACAATCCCAATTACGATAATTTTGGCGCAGACGATCAAAACATAGCAACCTTTCAAGACAATGGTCGGGGCATGGATGAGCGTCCGGGTGATGGCATTTTTACAGGTCAGTTCAACTTAAAAGTGGCTCCTGGTGAATGGAAACCTATTTTTCGGGTGAAAACACCGATGTACACCAGAGAGCAAGAAGGCCCAATGGTTATCTTGCACAGAAACCCAGTTTCAATTGACGTTGAGCTTGATGGAGGCGGTGCGGGTTATCACAAGATTATTATCGACGTGAACCGAGAGCTGGTTGATATCGAGTCGCTGTTAGTTGACGGCAAAATACGTTTTCCAAATTCAGATATGCAAAATTTCTCGCTTACCGAAGGCGGTAGCGAGCCCAGAGAACATCTTATCGTTGCTTATGAAGAAGGTATTTTTCGCGTAAAGTTAACGGCCTACGGTACGACGACGGATGGACGGGATTTTATATTAGATGTACCGGAGTACACCTTCTTAGCTGAAGGCCCAGCAGAACCCGAAGTCGAAGACCCCCTTATTGATGGTAACGATCCTATCGTTGATGGGAGCGAACCTCTTGTTGCTGACATGCAAAACGCTGACAGTGAAAAGATGCCAGAAAAAGATGAAATGGATCCAACTACGTTAACGTTGCTGCTTGTGGCAGTAAACGGCTCCATTTTATTACTGGGTATTGTGGTTGCTGTGGTTATTGTACTGAAGCGTAAAAAAGGTAATAAAGCTAAAGCAGCACCCGTGAACAAGGAGAAAAGTCCCACCACTGATGCTGATCTTACTATGGAAGGCCAACCTAAAGGACTGATGAAGCTTTTTGGCATATTTAAGAAAAAGCCAAAAGAGAGTGCGAAATAGGAATAGGTTGGTTCTGCTAACTATTGTTTAGAATTTGGTGGCGTTAATTTATTCACTTTGAATTATATTTCGTCACAATGTCTAAATTACAGGCAAACAAACCGCAGATGACAATTTTATTAATAAAAAGCGTTGACTCCACATGGGGGAATACGTATTATCTGCGCCGCAGTCAGGGGACAGGGCAACAACAGCCAAGTCAAATGACTGATAACATTGAAGATGTGGAGCGGTAGTTCAGTTGGTTAGAATACCGGCCTGTCACGCCGGGGGTCGCGGGTTCGAGTCCCGTCCGCTCCGCCACTCTTTCAATGGTATAACTAAAAGGTCTTCGGAGCGGTAGTTCAGTTGGTTAGAATACCGGCCTGTCACGCCGGGGGTCGCGGGTTCGAGTCCCGTCCGCTCCGCCATTTAGTTATACAGCGCATTCTCGATTATGTGGAGCGGTAGTTCAGTTGGTTAGAATACCGGCCTGTCACGCCGGGGGTCGCGGGTTCGAGTCCCGTCCGCTCCGCCATTAATCGAAATAAGCGCGCTTCCCATTATGCGGAGCGGTAGTTCAGTTGGTTAGAATACCGGCCTGTCACGCCGGGGGTCGCGGGTTCGAGTCCCGTCCGCTCCGCCATTTATCTTTAGGTTTCATTCATCCAGAAATTAAAGATAAATGGCAATTTCCCCTTTCAAAATAATTCCTTTTAGATATCTCGTACAAGTACGTCTTTTTCAGATATAAATCTGTTTATACTTATTTTTAGTCTGTCTTTTGCGCAATCACACCAAAATGCTATGCATGCTTTTATTTTTCCATTGGTGTTGATAGGGTTTAGCGATACCATTTACTTTTGAAAAGAACGAGAAGATTTACCCCATGCAGGATGTGCTACTTTGCCGCAATATACATAAGACTTATAACGAAGGAAGTACAGCCACACCAGTGCTTCACGATGTATCGTTATCTATTAAGGCCGGTGAGCACGTAGCCATACTGGGCAGCTCTGGGTCGGGTAAAAGTACACTTTTGCATATACTTGGCGGTCTCGATCAGCCCTCCAGCGGTGAAGTAGAGTTTAAAGGGCATAAACTGCATACCTTGTCGCCTAATGCATTGGCTAAATTACGCAATGATGAAATGGGGTTTATTTATCAGTTTCATCACTTACTTGGTGAATTTAGCGCACTAGAAAATGTAGCAATGCCTCTTCGGATCCGCGGGCTTTCTGCTAAAGCAGCGCAAGAGAAAGCACAAGTATTGTTAAACGAAGTCGGGTTATCTCACCGTCAAGCGCATTTACCATCGGCAATGTCTGGCGGAGAACGCCAGCGTGTAGCCATTGCTAGAGCACTGGTTACTGAACCTTCTGTTGTATTGGCCGATGAACCAACCGGCAACCTAGACGATTCAACGGGCGAACAAATCTATCAGCTACTTACCTCACTAAGTGAAAAAAAGAAAACCGCATTTGTCGTAGTAACACATGACATAGCGCTGGCAAGTAAAATGGATCGCGTATTAAAAATAAAAGATGGTCAACTTGTGAGTAACCAACCCGCTCAGGAGCCAGTGTAATGCTGGCATTGGAATTGGCCAACCGCTTTAGAAAAACGCGTGCACAACAACGATTTATTTCCTTTATCTCAATGTCATCAACCGTTGGTATTGCTCTTGGTTGCTTTGTACTTATTGTGCTGCTAAGTGTCATGAATGGCTTTGAAAAAGAGCTTACTAACCGAATTTTGAAAGTCATACCTCACGGCGAATTGTTTAGTGTAGATAGCCGAGGAATTGAACATTTAGATGCTCAACTCTATCGTTTTCAGCAAGACCCTCAGATTGCAAAAGTGACGCCTTACACAACACTCACTGGCATGTTGCAATACAAGGGCGAGTTAAAGGCGATTGGCATAACGGGTGTGCCAATCACTAAAGGTGAAAACCCCTATGAAGACCAAGTTTCCAAGGCGCATTGGCAGCAATTTGTCGCCACACCTTCTGGTTTGTTGTTAGGGCAGGGGATTGCAAGTACGTTGGGCGTAAAGCCAGGAGATTCGTTGCAGGTTCTAATTCCACAGGCCACATCAGACTTAACGTTTAAAGCGCCAAAAAGTGTCAAATTAGTGGTGAGTGGCGTGTTATCTATTGGTGGGGAACTCGATAATCAAATAGGACTCATGCACCTTCAAGCTGCTTCTGAAGCAGCGGGTATTGTTGCTGAAGCGCAAGGCATTCGATTTACTTTTAATGACCCTTTTATCGCATACCAAAAAATGCGCGATATAGGCTATAGCTTCCCACAAGCGGTGTACATGTCTGACTGGACACGAACACAAGGACACCTTTACAACGATATCCAATTAGTTAAGGTTGTCGTTTATATAGCACTAACACTCGTTATTGCTGTGGCCTGCTTTAATATTGTGTCGTCGCTGGTAATGGCCGTACGAGAAAAACAATCTGCAATTGCGATTTTGAAAACCATGGGAGCGACAGATGGTTTGATCCGCAATGCGTTCATATATCAAGGGCTGATTAATGGCGCGATTGGTATAACAGCTGGTGTATTGGCAGCGTTATTAGTTGCACCAAATTTGTCCAGTATTGTTAAATCTATTGAAAATGCCTTGGGCGTAGAAGTGCTGTCTGGCGACATTTACTTCATTGATTTTCTGCCGTCGAGTTTGCATTGGCAAGATGTGGTTATTACAGCTGTTGTGGCGATGATACTTAGCGTGGTTGCAACACTGTACCCAGCGCACAAAGCAGCCAAAGTAAACCCATCTTCTGCATTGCATTAATACAAAGCCGCATAGAAACCGGTTAGAAACCGCATAGGAGCTTACTTACTCTGAGCGGGTAGGCTTTCTGCGGGTTACCATGACCTAATCAGACACGCACAAAAAAGGCAGCGTTTACGCTGCCTTTTTGCCTGTGTACATGTCTAGGTGTTTTTCTCGAAGTGTTCAAAATCAACATCTTCTTCTTTAAGCCCTGCTTTCGGGTCGTTAAACACCTTTTCGTCAAGATCACCTTCACTTTTTGCAACAATACACGACACCATACAATCGCCGGTAATGTTAACTGCCGTGCGCGTCATGTCTAGCAAGCGGTCTACACCAATGATTAAGGCAATGCCTTCCACCGGCAAGTTCACTTGTTGGAGCACCATGGCAAGCATAATCAACCCTACACCTGGTACACCGGCTGTGCCGATAGACGCAAGCGTTGCGGTAAGGATAACCATGAGGTAGTCACTCATGGAGAGATCGACGGCATAAACCTGTGCAATAAATACCGTAGCAACCCCTTGCATTATGGCTGTACCGTCCATGTTGATAGTCGCACCCAACGGCAAGGTGAAAGATGAGACAGAGTTACCGACACCTAACTTATTTTTGGCGGTTTCCATGGTTACCGGTAAGGTAGCGCTGCTACTTGAAGTACTAAACGCAAACAGCGCGGCGTCACGCATTTTTCTAAACAACATAATTGGGCTTAAGCCGGATAGAAGCTTAAGCAAAATTGAGTAGGTTGCGAGTCCGTGAATAATTAACACTATAAATACGAGGCCGAAATATTTAACTAAATCATAAATGGTCTCGGCACTTACGGTTGCAAACAACTTAGCCATTAACACAAATACACCGTATGGCGCCAAGTTCATAATAATGGTTACTAAGCGCATAATTACCGTGTTGATATCTTCAAAAACCGCCGTAAGACGCTTTCCTGCATCGCCAGTCATAGCCATTGCTATGCCAAATAACACAGCAAATACAATGATTTGAAGCATGTTGCCCTGTGCCATTGAATTGATGGGGTTACTAGGGAACATGTTCACAATAACATCAGACAAACTCGGGGCTTCTTTGGCCTGATACACGACGTCAGTACTCAGATTTCCACTCTCACCTGGAGGGAATAGCAATGCCATACTCATAGCCAGTGTTATCGCAATGGCTGTTGTGACAATATACAAACCAACAGATTTTGCCCCCAGACGACCCAGCTTACTGGGGTCTGACAGCGTGCTAGTACCGCATATTAGAGAAACGAACACCAAGGGGACAACCAGCATTTTCAAACTGGCGATAAATATTTGTCCTAAGGTAGAAAATATACCTTCGACAAGAATGTTATACGTTGAGAACTCGAAACCGAATACCGAAAACGCAAAATCTCCGCTATCATCAAACAGTAATTGAAGTAAGACACCAATCAAGATACCGGCAGCCATGCCGATAAAGATGCGAGCGGTTAAACTGTATTTGTGTGCAGATGAAGACATTAATGTTTCCTGTACATTTTTTATATTTTTAATCACCCGTAGTGTGCCAGATTCAGTTGATTTTTAAACATAAAAAACGACGCAATTGTCAATAAAAGAGGTTCAGGAACGAATTATGTCGACATTCGCGAAGACGCTAAGCGTATTTAGCGCAATATTTATGCTAACAGCATGTGGTGGAGGCGGTTCGTCAGTCTCTCGAGATGATACCGACACGGGTAACGGTGGCGGCGGTGGTACGACCACACCTACTTATACAATTTCTCTTGCTCTGGAAAATGCGTCCGGCGATAGCGACAATAATTTATCTGAAGACAATAGCTTAACCGTTGTTGCAACGGTAAGAGATCAAGACGGAAATGCGCACTCAGATGCACTATTAAGTTTTTCATTGAGCAATGCCGCGCTAGCTGAGTTCGCCAACGACACGGGTACGGCTCGTACTAACGACAGTGGCGTGGCGCGCATTGGGCTAAATGCCAGCACCGCGTCAGGTGATGGTGAGATAACGGCGAGTTTGAGCACGGGGGAAACCGGAAGTACAACGTTCTCGGCTACCGCAATATCGACTACACCAACCGAACTTACTGTAACCCTTACATTGCAGAATGCCGCAGGTGAAGAAGATAACAATTTAACCTCAAACAACGAGTTGGTAGCCGTTGCCACAGTGACCGATGCCTCGGGGGCGCCACAAAACGATTTGCTGTTAACCTTTTCACTTAGCAACGACGACTTAGCCGAGTTTTCCAATGACACCGCGACCGCACTTACCAGTGATGAAGGGGTTGCTACTATAGGTATGTCAGTTGGCACTGCATCGGGTGATGGGCAAGTCACGGTTACAACGGCATCTGGCGAGACAGCTTCTACTACATTTAGCTCGACAGGTAGCACAGTGGTTAGTGAAGAGCCGGCTACGCTAGAACTTTACGCAAACAGTATTCAATTGGCGTCTAGCGGCAGCGACGAAGTCGAGTTAATTGCGCTAGTCAAAAATGACCAAAGTGTATTGATGGAAGGTGTGGATGTGAGTTTCTCTGCTCAGTCAGGGGCAGGTGTAGAGTTGCAATTAACTCAACCGCAAACTGAAGCTGATGGCACTGCACGCGCTATTTTAACCTCACAAAACGATGCGTCTAATCGCACCATCACTATTACTGCTTCTGCGGGTTCACTAACACAAACCGTTGATATCACCATTACCGGCACTGAAGTAACAATTAACGGTGCATCATCGGTAATTCTGAACGACAGTGTTGACTATACTATTCGCGTACAGGATTCAGACGGAACATCTATTTTGAACCAAGATGTGGTGTTAACTGCAACGAATGGGTCACTTAGCGCTACCACCGTGAATACTGGTGCAAATGGTCAAGCAACTGTGACATACACGGCATCTACGTCGGGTGAAGATACGATAACTGCGAGCGCACTAAATGCAGATGCAACCTTTACCGTTCAAGTACAACAAGACGAGTTTAACTTTATAAACTTGCCTACAGAGGAAGTGCCTGTAGGACAATCGCAAACAATTACGGTCCAGTGGCGACAAAACAATACACCTGTAGTTGGTGAAAACATTACCTTTAGTGCATCGCGCGGTGTAATCTCAGGTGGCCCTACTGTCGTTACCGATTCCAACGGTCAGGCGACTATTGACATTAGCTCAACAAATGCCGGAATCTCCTCAATTACGGCAACAGCTAATGATGGAAGTGGTAACGTATTGGTATCTGCGCTTACCCAAATTGAGTTTATTGCGACCACACCACACACAATTCTTGCAGACGCGTCATTAGATATACTTGGTCCTGATGGGCAGACAAGTACTATTAGCGCAGTGGTGCGAGACGAAGCAGGCAATTTGGTCAAAAATAGCGTGGTTAACTTTACTGTTTCAGATGTGTCGACAGGTTTTGTGTCTCCATCACAAGCTACAACCGACAGCAAAGGGATTGCAACAACTGTATTCACCTCTGGTTCTGTATCATCTCAAGAAGCTGTGGTAATTACTGCTTTTGTTGCAGATGACCCAGCTATTGAAGATGACGTTGTGCTTACCGTTGGTGCACGAGCGTTTGATATCTCTATTGGTATAAGTAATGAAATAGAAAAGCCAAACTCAACATCTTACACGAAACGATTTGGTGTATTTGTATCAGATTCAGTAGGTCGTCCAGTGAGTGGTGTGAATCTTACTGCATCAGTAAGTCCAGTTAAATTTGTGAACGACGGCGAATATCGCACTGGAAGCTGGTTCTTCGATGAAGATGACTCTATCTGGGTTGCAGTCACTAACCAGAACTGTAGATCGGAAGATATCAATGATAATGGTATTTTAGATACCACACCGAGTGATGAAGACACTAACGGCGATATGCAATTGACCCCAGGTTTGGTAGGTACAATTTCGTTTGCAGGTGATGCAATTACTGACGAAAACGGTTATGCAGAGCTTGAGTATATTTATCCGAGAAGCTATGCAGTATGGTACGACGCTACCATTACGGTATTTGGTCAGTCGACGGGCAGTGAAGCTAGAGCAACGATGCAATATACGTTAGGCATTTCTGGCGATGATGTTACCGACGAAGGTGCTCCGCCACCGCCCAATCCGTTTGGAGTCGAAGATCAATGTACCGAAGTAACGCCATAGGGTCTTTAAGGCATATGCGGTAAATTAGAAAATAAAAAGCCGGCTTTAAAGCCGGCTTTTACGTTTGGTTTATCTTTTCCCTTATTTTACCCTTGCTGGAAGGGGTAAACAGAGCCGAGTTTCAATAGCTGTGTTAGCTCATCAAGTGCGGTACGTGACTCAATAAGTAACTGCGGATCGCGCAAGTCATCTTCACTAAGCTGATCGCGATAGTGTTTGTCTACCCACGCATTTAATCGTGCAAATTGTGCGTCGTTTATTAAAGTATTTTGATTAACCGCTGCTAACTCTTGGTCATTCATCGCAACACGCAAGCGCAAACAAGCGGGGCCACCACCATTACGCATACTTTGTTTAACATCGAAATAATTTACCGACGTAATTGGTGTGCCTAATGTGACAAGCTTGTCTAAATAACGCTTAACCGCGTCATTTTCTTCACACTCAGTCGGCGCAATAATAGTCATTTCGCCACTTGGTAGCGTAATTATTTGTGTGTTAAATAAATACGTTTTAACGGCGTCTAATACCGACACTTCATCGGTGGGGACTTCAATGAAATGCAGTGGCTCATCACCAAATTTCGCCTGCAGCTCTTTTAGGCCCGCTTCTTTTTGATAGAACGCTTGCTCGTGGAAAAACAATACGTTTTGGTTACCCACCGCAATAACGTCATTGTGGAAAACACCTTGGTCGATAACATCAGGGTTTTGCTGCATGTAAACAACGCCATCATCATCTAGACCATGCAAGCGCGCAACGGCTTGGCAAGCTTCGAGTGTTTGACGGGCTGGGAATTTTTTAGGTGCAGGCTTGCTGGTGTCAAATGCGTGACGGCCATATACAAATAGCTCAACACCTGCTTGGCCGTAGTTGCTGCACAAACGCGTATGGTTAGCGGCACCTTCATCACCGAAATGTTCATTGTCAGGTAAGTGCTGGTGATGCGCAAAATGCTTTTCGTTCGCAAAGGTCCCGCGCAGAATATTACCCGTGACTTGTGGTTCTAATGAACGGTGAAACTTATTGGTCAAGTTTGCAGGCGTAAAGTGAACGCGACCATCTGCAGTATCGGCACTAGGAGACACCGTGGCGGCATTTGCCGTCCACATACTACTAGCAGAGCAACATGCTAAGAAAATCTCGCGAGACTGCTTCGCAGCGCTTTCTAGCACTCGTGCATCAGAGCCTGTAAAGCCTAATCTGCGCAATGCGGCAATATCTGGGCGTTCTTGCGGCGCTAAAACCCCTTGAACCATTCCCATATCTGCTAGCGCTTTCGCTTTAGCAAGTCCTTGCTTGGCGGCTTGCTTCGGGCTACTTACAGCATTTGCATTGTTCAAAGAAGCAACATTACCAAATGATAAGCCAGCGTAGTTATGGGTAGGGCCAACAAGGCCATCAAAATTGACTTCAAACTGCTTCATACATTCCCTCATTTTTGGTGTTTTCTCATTTGGCTTCTATGCTGCTAAGGCGATAGGAAAGACAAATGATGCACTTTTATTGCCCAGTAGGCTTAGGTTAGATGTGTCAAACTTCAATGCAAAAGCGCACGGTTGGGTTGACGCATGCTAGGTTGTAATGGCTGGCATTATACGGCTTTTAAAGGCAATGCCAATCGAGGTGGTTAAATTTTGAACGGTTTTTGTGCGCGTTTAAAGCAGTAGAAAGAATAAGTATGAAGAAGATCTTGTTTTCCATTCACTTTGTAGATATATGTTAAAAAAGAGCGAGTACCCTATATATAGTGCAAGGTTGCTCCAATTTTCAGTATTTGACGTAATAAGTCATTTAAAATCAATAGGTTTAGTTCAATTATATGGCAAAATCACTGGTCATAGTCGAGTCACCAGCCAAAGCGAAAACGATAAATAAATATCTTGGCAAAAATTTTATCGTAAAAAGTTCGGTTGGCCACGTGCGAGATCTTCCAACGAAGGCTTTAGGCAAAGTAGAGCCTAAAAAACCAGCAAAAGAACTCAAAACTTTAAGCGAAGACGAGAGACAAGAATACCTTCGCCGACACGAATATTTAAAACTTGTAGACAGAATGGGTGTCGATCCAGAGAAAGACTGGAAAGCACACTATCAGGTGCTACAAGGCAAAGAAAAAGTCGTTAATGAGCTTAAAAAGCTGGCTAAAGATGCTGACACTATCTATCTCGCAACCGATTTGGATCGCGAGGGAGAGGCGATTGCATGGCACTTGCAAGAGTTGCTAGGTAAAAAAGATAAGACCTATCAGCGTGTGGTATTCAACGAAATCACTAAGAATGCCATTCAAGATGCGTTTTCAGACCCAGGTGAGCTCAACATTTCTCGGGTTAACGCCCAACAAGCTCGTCGATTCTTAGACCGCGTTGTCGGCTTTATGGTGTCTCCGCTGCTGTGGAAAAAAATCGCGCGCGGCCTTTCTGCTGGACGCGTTCAGTCGGTTGCTGTTCGCTTAGTAGTTGAGCGCGAGCGCGAGATTAAAGCCTTTGTTCCTGAAGAGTTCTGGGATGTACATGCCGACTTAACAAGTAAGGAAAAAGCGGCCCTTCGCATGCTGGTTGCCAAGCATCAAGGGAATGCGTTTAAGCCTAAAAATAAGGCCGAAACTGATAAGGCACTGGCCGCCTTAGAGGGGGCGAACTATACCGTTGAAAGCCGTGAGTCGAAGCCTACACAGAGCCGTCCTTCTGCACCGTTTATTACCTCGACATTGCAACAAGCCGCAAGCACGCGTTTAGGCTTTGGTGTTAAGAAAACCATGATGATGGCGCAGCGACTTTATGAAGCTGGCTACATCACGTATATGCGTACCGATTCGACTAATTTGAGCCAAGAAGCACTGGATAGTGCACGTGCTTATATCTCAGATAATTTTGGCAACAAATATTTACCTGACTCACCTATTCGCTATGGCAGCAAAGAGGGTGCTCAGGAAGCGCACGAAGCTATTCGTCCATCTAATGTAAGTATTAGCGCTGCAAGCTTAGGTGACATGGAACGCGATGCACAGCGATTATACGAACTGATTTGGCGTCAATTTGTGGCGTGTCAAATGACACCAGCTAAGTACGATGCAACAACCATTAAGGTTGCTGCAGGTGACTATGAATTAACTGCAAAAGGCCGTGTGCTTAAGTTTGATGGTTGGACGCGTGTTCAGCCGCAGCTTCGCAAGAAAGGCGATGAAGAATTAATGTTGCCTGATGTGCAAAAAGGTGACGTGCTTAACTTGAAAGCACTTGATCCTAAACAGCATTTTACCAAGCCAGTAGCACGCTTTAACGAAGCGTCGTTGGTTAAAGAGTTGGAAAAGCGTGGTATCGGGCGTCCTTCTACTTACGCTAGCATTATTTCAACTATTCAAGATCGCGGTTACGTTCGTTTAGAAAATAAACGTTTCTACGCAGAGAAAATGGGTGAAATCGTTAACGATCGTCTAATGGAAAACTTCGACGATTTGATGAGCTATGACTTTACTGCAAACATGGAGCAACAGCTTGATGATATTGCAGAAGGCAATAAAGATTGGAAAGACGTACTGAACGACTTCTACAGCGGTTTTTATGGCAAGTTGCTGAACGCCGAAAAAGACCCTGAAGAAGGCGGTATGCGCTTAAATCAAGCTGTACCTGCGGGTATAGAGTGTGACAAGTGTGGCCGAGAAATGAATGTGCGTACAGCTTCAACAGGAGTATTCCTGGGCTGTTCTGGCTACAATCTGCCGCCGAAGGAGCGTTGTACTAATACGATGAACCTCACACCAGGTGATGAAGTGGTGAAGGTTGATGATGAAGAAGAGCTGGAAACAGAAGCACTTCGTTCTAAAAAGCGTTGCCCTAAGTGCGGTACGGCGATGGACAGCTACCTTGTTGATGAAACGCGTAAGCTTCATGTCTGTGGTAACACGCCAACGTGTGATGGCACATTAGTTGAAACCGGCACCTTTAAAATAAAAGGGTATGACGGGCCCATTATCGAGTGTGATAAATGCGGCAGCGATATGGAGCTTAAAAACGGTCGATTCGGTAAGTATTTCGGATGTACTAACGAAGAATGTAAGAACACGCGTAAATTGCTGCGCAACGGCGAAGCCGCGCCACCTAAAGAAGATCCCGTTGATTTGCCGGAATTGCCGTGTGAAAAGTCAGACGCACACTTTATGTTGCGAGACGGCGCTTCGGGTATTTTCCTAGCTGCACACAACTTCCCTAAATCGCGTGAGACACGCGCGCCAAAAGTGGAAGAGTTAGCACGCTTTAGAGATAGAATTTCACCGAAGTTCTATTATCTGGCCGATGCGCCAAAAACCGACCCTGACGGCAATGCTGCTATCGTGCGTTATAGCAGAAAAACCAAACAACAGTATGTTATGTCTGAAAACGAAAATGGCAAAGCAACAGGTTGGTCAGCGTGGTACGACGATGGTAAGTGGCAGGAGCAAGCGGCCAAAAAGCCAGTTGCAAAACCCAAGGCAAAGAAAAAATAAGCATTTAGCTTGTTAACACGCTCTTACAAAGCCCGAGTTTTTCTCGGGCTTTTTGCGAGTAACCAAAACGTTGTACAATACCAAAAACGTTTACGTAGTAGAGAAAAAGCATGGCCTCATTACAAGACCAATTGCTCAAAGCTGGTTTAGCAGATAAAGCGACAGCAAAGCAAGCACGCGCAGACAAACGCAAAAAGCAGAAACAAAAGAACAAACAAAAGCAGCCCGTGGTAGATGAAGCCACTATCGCGGCCCAACAAGCAGCTGAAGAAAAGAAAGCGCGTTCGCGCGAATTAAACCAGCTTCAGCAGCAAGAGCGTGAAAAACGCTCTATAGCGGCACAAGTTCGCCAACTAATTACCGTTAATAAGCAAGACCGTAAAGGCGACACTGTGTTGAACTTCACTCATGACAACGTGGTAAAGCGTATGTACGTGAGTGAAGAAATGCATAAACAAGTGACAAAAGGGCGTTTAACCGTAGTGTTACTTGATGATGCCTATGAACTTGTACCTACGCCGGTGGCTGACAAAATTGCCCAGCGCGATGAAAGTTCTGTAATTTACCGCGCTGACCTTGATAAGAGTGGTAACGATGGTAAAGATGAAGACGAGGACGATTGGTACGCAGACTATGAAATTCCTGACGATCTTACGTGGTAATTGATTGAGTCTATGAGCGTGTCTGAATTCTTAAAACAGTCGTGTACTGATGGCGTGACGTATCAATTGGTTACGCCGTCAGCGCGCTTTGAACCTAGCTATCGTGATTACATTGCTGAGTTAGGCGATGAAGAGCGCTATCCGTTTGTGTTAGATCTCGATGCGTCAGATTTCAACCATTATCTTGACCGTTTAGAAGCCTTTCGATTAGGTGTTGATCTCCCTAAAGGGTATGTAGACAGTGCTACATTCTGGTTAGTGCGTGGCAACACCTTGCTAGGTGTGTCTAATCTTAGACAGCGTCTGAATGCCGAAATAGCCCATGTGGGCGGTCATATCGGCTTAGGAATAAGACCAAGTGCCCGTGGCAAAGGTTTGAGCACACTGCTGCTAAGATGGACATGTGAAATAGCAAAATCACGCCATATTGGCCACGCCAATAACAGTCAATTACATGTTCATTGTTACTTTGATAATCACGCATCGCAAAACATGATCAAATCAGTGGGTGGAGTGCTTGATTCAACCATAGAGGTAGGCGATATCAAAGTGGCGCGATTCATCATCGAGATATAACGTTAATCGGTATCGACTTTAGTTCGAATCTAACTACGTGTAGTTTCGCAATCCAACAATCTTGTCTATAACTAGATAAGCAATTCGCCGTGAATTTCCTGAGGCTGGCCAGTATGCGCTTTTGTATGTCGAGTATCCGCTCTTTCTTTTTTGCCATGCTGTTTGTTAGCACGCAGAGCATGGCGGGTTTCTTTAACATTACAGTGAACAATGTGGGAGGCTTATCGTCCTCTCAAGCCGACATTTTCGATGATGCTGTGAACTTTTGGGAATTCGTACTGCCAGGTGTCCAAAGCGCGCTCAACCTCAATTTAGTTATTTCTGCCAGTGGCGAAAACATCGATGGGGTTGGAAATGTGCTGGGCTCAGCGGGGCCAAGCTCAATCGCACAGGCGCTTGACGTTGGCATCATTTACACCACTCGCGGTACTATGCGCTTCGATACAGCCGATCTTGATGCGCTTGAGCGGGCAAATTTACTATTTGATGTTGTTGTACATGAAATGGCGCATGTCATTGGCTTTGGTACGTTGTGGGATGCGGGACGGTATTTTCCTGGCACGCAGAATGTCTACGTACAGGGTTCAGGTCGTTACACTGGCGAATATGCCCTTGATATCTATCGACAAGAATTTGACTCAGGTGCTGATTTTGTTCCTGTGGAATTAGATGGCGGACCCGGTACCGCAAACGGCCATTGGGATGAAGGTTGGCCTGGTGGCGCGTCTGATCTCATGACAGGCTATTTAGGGCCAGTTCCTACCACGATAAGTAACACAACAATCGCTTCATTTGCTGACATTGGCTACCTTACAATCGTAACTCACGCGGTGAGTTCGCCATCAACCCTTGGGCTTTTTGCACTTGCACTTTGCTTTTGTTTTGCCAATCGCAAAAAAGACATCACGCTAAGCCGTTCTGCAATATGATAACTACGCTTCACCACACGCCAGTGCTATCGACGGCAGGTGAGCGTCTGATGACCTCGTGTCGGAAAGGGTAGAGGTTGTCTATGCTTATTGCGTTTTCAACAGTGATGTGAATAAAGCGTTCAGCGCCTTCAAAGTCAGGCAGCGTGGCCGTCTCCCAAATGACAGTGGCATTACCTTGTATAAAGTGAAGCGTACCCGTCGTGTTTTCAAAAAAGCATAATCCCACACGTCCATCTAGTACAATATTGCCAATAGTGTTAAAAAACTTGTTTCCACTAAAATCAGGTATGAGCAATGAATTAGCCTCAACGTTAATAAAACCTGATTTTCCACCGCGATGAGACACGTCTATACCTTCATTTGAATTATGCCCAAGCGTGGCGTGACGCGATGCAATATAAAAGGTTTCAGCCGTTGACACCACCTGTTGCAGATGAGTAGTGAGGCTCTTGTACCGTTGAACATTTTTGTGAGTTACTTTCTCCAAAGCGCCTGAGTTACTGACTTTTTGCGTGTCTCTGGTATGAATATACTGTGGGCAGTTACCAAAACTCTGCTCAACAGATACATGAATATCACTCCCCTTTAAGTGGCTTATTACGCCATTGAGCCTATTACGTCTTCGGGTCGCGAGCTCTAATCCAAGTATGCCTATTTTACTGCCAGTGTTAACATCAAGACCCAGTAGCGTATCGATTAACGCAAAGGCGCTCTGAGACAAGCCAAGTTGCAAGCGCGTTTCAGAAGGTGAGCGAACGAACCCCTCATCTCCCCAGACAGGTAACGCGACAGGGTGACCAGATTGGTCGAGTAGTCCTACCATCATTAATGGCCCGGATTCAAAAAATGCTCTGTGCTGGGCTGGCATAAAGGGGCGAATAAAGCCTTGTGTTCGTTGCGCTATCGTTTTGGAGATCCCTAACGTATCTTGCGCAAACACTTCGCCCTCGTGAAACACGGGTACTAAACTGTCTGAAGAATGAGGCGTTTTCATAATTTATACTCGAGCTTCTGCAATTTCTGAACTCGGCATAGCAACAAAGCCAGGTAACGCTTGAATGTTGCCAATCCACGCATTGATATTGGGGTAGTTAACTAATGAAACGCCACCTTCTGGAGCGTGAGCAATATAACTGTACATCGCGATATCTGCTGCAGTTAGTCGATTACTTACCAAGTACTTTTCGTTTTGCTCGGCCAGATGGCGCTCCATAGTCGTCAACAATGAAACCGAAGTCGCGAGTACACGTTCAACATCAATAGTTGCACCAAATACATACTCTAGTCGTGCTGCGGCTGGCCCGCGTGCGAGTTCACCTGCAGAGACTGAAAACCAACGCTGAATGGCTGCGATTTCTTGTGGAGTTTCCCCTAACCACTTTGAAGGCGCTGAAGTATATGCGCTTGCTAAGTAATTAAGAATGGCGTTGGAGTCTGATAGCGTAACGCCACCATCTTGAATAACAGGGACCTGACCAAATGGATTCATTGCTAAAAATGCATCACCTTTGTGTTCGCCGCTGCCCATATCGGGCTCTACGGTAGTAAAAGGCACATCGATGAGGTGCATAAATAAGGACACCTTATGGCAGTGTCCAGATTTGATATTTTGATAAAGGGTGATAGGTGAAACTGTATTAGTAGACATAAGTTCGTCCTCGTTTACGGGTTAAAGTTCAAGTTCAGATAGGCTTACAAAGTCATGTGGGCGCGTAGCACCTTCCCAGATTAGACGGCGTATATTGTTAGGTGCATGTGATAAGGATATTGCTAATTCATTGGAAAATAATTGTGTATTTATGAAAGTTATTATTTCATTATCTGTAATAATTGGGGGTGAGTGACGAAACGTGACGGGAGAGAACGATGGACAAGCTATTTGCAATGAGAGTGTTTGTTACTGTCGAAGCACACAATAGTTTCGTGTTAGCGGCTGAAGCCCTGACTATTTCTGCGCCAGCGGTAACTCGAGCTGTGTCTTGGCTTGAACAATCGCTGAATACGAAGCTGTTTCATCGAACGACACGGCGAATTCGTTTAACCGAAGCGGGAGCGCAGTATCTCACTCACGCAAAGCGGCTCCTTGAAGACATCGATCAGATAGAAGCACAAGTGGCGGGTATTCAAATAAAACCCAGTGGCGTATTGAACGTTACTGCGCCTATATTATTTGGCGAGCGCTATGTAACGCCCATAATTGCCTCGTTTTTACAGGATTTTCCCGATGTGTCTGTTAATGGATTTATGTATGACAATATTGTGGATTTGATAGAGCATAATATCGATGTGGCCATTCGCATCGGTAAGCCTAAAGATTCGTCATTATTTGCAACAACAGTGGGTTTTGTTGGCCGAGTGACCTGCGCTTCGCCTCACTATTTGCAAAAGAATAGCCCTATAATCACGCCTGAAGATCTAAAACAGCATACTATTGTGTATCCCACGCGCTTTAATGAGCCCGCCGTGTGGACCTACCACAAGAAAGAAAAACCGATAACCGTAAAGCTAAACCCTCGGTATCAGTGTAATCAAAATAGAAGCGCAATTAACGCGGTTAAGCGCGGATTTGGCGTAACGCGATGCATGTCGTATCAAGTGGCAGAGGAGCTCGCAAGTGGGGAGTTGGTAAAAGTACTGGATACCTATGAAGACACGGTATTGCCTATTCAAGCCGTTAGTCTTGAGGGACGTCACAATCAAGAAAAAGTAAAACTTTTTATTACCTATATAAAAAATGCACTGGCAGAAAACACCTACCTAAACGCAAAAAACTAGTTGCGCGACTATTTTATTGATCTCCATCAAATCCGTCTTATCTTGCGATTGCTGAATGTGCTAGCGCTCAATAGAATCCGCCGCTTTTACTTAAAGCGTCTAGTAGCGGTTTACTTATGTCAAATGAAACACCTAATGTTAATTCACCTTCATCAGAATTTTCACCTGTAGCTGCCCCCGAATTGTTGGCCCCAGCAGGCAGCTTGCGCAATATGCGTTATGCGTTTGCCTATGGTGCAGATGCTGTCTATGCAGGTCAGCCTCGCTATTCGTTGCGTGTAAGGAACAACGAATTTAGCTTAGAAAATTTGGCAGTTGGTATAAAAGAGGCCCACGCGAAGGGCAAAAAGTTTTACGTGGTCAGTAATATTGCGCCTCATAACAGTAAAATTAACACCTACCTTAAAGATATCGCTCCTGTTATTGCGATGAAACCAGATGCGTTAATTATGTCGGACCCTGGGCTTATTATGTTGGTGCGTGAAGCATATCCTGAAATGCCCATACATTTGAGCGTTCAAGCAAATGCCGTGAACTATGCAACGGTAAAATTTTGGCAAATACAAGGTATCGAGCGCGTGATCTTGTCGCGCGAATTGTCTCTTGAAGAAATTGAAGTAATTCGAGAACAAGTCCCTAACATGGAGCTTGAAGTCTTTGTACATGGTGCGCTTTGTATGGCTTACTCAGGTCGCTGTCTTCTATCGGGATACATGAATAAAAGGGATCCCAATCAGGGGACTTGCACAAATGCGTGCCGATGGTCGTACGACGTAAAAGGAGCACAAGAGAATGAAACGGGAGAGATTGTTCAAGCAGGGGTTACTCAAGTAGAGCCAAACGCTGTCATTCCTACGCTTGGCGACGGTGAGCCGAGCACTAACGTGTTCATGCTTGAGGAAAAAGAAAAGCCCGGTGAACTCATGCCTGCATTTGAAGATGAGCATGGCACCTACATCATGAATTCAAAAGATCTGCGCGCAGTTCAGCATGTTGAGCGACTTACTCAAATGGGAGTACACAGTTTAAAAATAGAAGGTCGAACTAAATCACATTATTACTGCGCTAGAACGGCACAGGTGTATCGCAAGGCTATTGACGATGCGGTGGCGGGAAAGCCGTTTGATATAAACTTAATGGCCAGTTTAGAAACCCTCGCGCATCGTGGATACACCGAAGGATTTCTTCGCCGTCATGCTCATCACGCGTACCAGAACTACGAATACGGCCATTCGGTAAGTGACAAGCAGCAGTTTGTGGGCGAAGTGGTATCGCGATGCGAAACCACCGGCTTTGCCATTGTTGAAGTAAAAAATAAGTTTTGTGTGGGGCATTCACTTGAGTTGATGACACCGCAAGGTAATTTGCATTTCATACTGGACAGCATGCTAGACAAAAATGGCCATGCCATTGACGATGCCAAAGGCTCAGGTCATCAAGTAAAAATACCCGTGCCATCTGAAGTCGACCTGTCATACGCATTATTGTTAAGGAACTTAAGCGAAGGCGTTGATACACGCAATCCGTTTAAACAAGACAAGCAGTATGCAAAGGGGTAACAGGTGGCGCTTAAAATTTTAGAGACTTGTATAAATTGTGACATGTGCGAGCCGGAATGTCCGAATCAAGCCATTAGTATGGGGGAAAAAGTGTTTGAAATTGACCCTGTTCGCTGTACCGAGTGTGTAGGTCATTATGATGCGCCAACCTGTGTGGCAGTCTGTCCAATAGATGTCGTAAAACCTGATCCATTATACAAAGAAACCCTTGATGCATTAGCTGATAAGTTTATTGCGCTTAATAGTGAGCTTTAAGTGCTAAAGCAGACGCATTACGTTGAAAATAGACTTAGCGCGTTTGCTTTTCACATATGGAAAATGTGTCTTGAATATTTAAGTGGGTAAGGCATCATCAAGGTATGAAAGATTACTAAAATACGCGTGAGGTCATACGGTTATGAGGACAGTAGATCCTGGGGTAAAAGCTACGGAGACAGAAGCTACGGATAAAACAGTTACATGGAAAGCACTTACTTTTGACGAACTGAGCAATAATCAATTATTCGAGTTACTCAAGTTACGCGTAGACGTGTTTGTTGTGGAGCAAAATTGCCCTTATCCGGAACTAGATGAAAAAGACCGCCACAGCGAAACTCACCACTTAATGGGCTTTAAAGACGAAGAGTTAGTGGCATGTGCACGACTTTTACCAGCCGGATTAAGTTATCCGTCTATAAGCATTGGGCGTGTGGCTACGCGCCAATCATTTAGAGGGAAGGGCGCAGGTAAACTGCTAATGCAAAGTGCTATAGCGCATTGTGAAAACTTATGGCCAGGTCAAGATATTGAAATAGGTGCGCAAGAATACTTGAAAGGCTTTTACGAGAGCTTTGGTTTTGTGGCGACGTCTGACATGTACCTCGAGGATGATATACCGCATATCGACATGATAAGGTCAGCTCACAACGGTTAAACCATAGTAAGCTGACCTAAAGTTTCATGTTATATCGCTAAACTACATGCTTTAAGATGGGCAATGCGCACCTGATTTCACCCAGGCCTTTGCTAATGCGCCAGCTTCTTCCTGCGTTCCTGGCGCTTTCTCTCGGCCTTTACCGGGGTGAAACCCCCAGCCCACTAGCCCATCTTCGGCTATGTGCTTTACCACTGCATCAAGCGACTTTCCGCCATTGCGTTTAGGATCTTTTAATTGTGCACAAATCTCGCTGAGCGATTTGCCCAGCCATTTTTGCTTGATGGGTGCGGCTTTCCAAGGTGCATGACCGGGCATTGACCAGCCTTCTTTCACATCCACATTGTGAGCGCCATGACATGTACTGCACATCATACCGGGTACGCCAATATCCGCTACGCCCCGCTCGACAGGTGGCATGTGTGGTTTTTGGTCGTCACCTTGCAATAGTACATCTTCAACATGGCAGTTAATACATCTTGGATGCTGAATAACTTTGCCCAGTTCCTTGAATACGGCTTTGGAATAAGCTTCCTCTGAAGATAAATGCTTAAAATCCTCAGGTGCTTTTAATGAACTGGCATCATCTGCACTATGGTTGTGAGCGTGTACTCGGTCAAGCAAAGTCGCTCCCAACAGCGTAATTGTGATAAATAGCAGCGCTACTTTAATAGGGTTCATGATACCTCCTGTGCGCGTCGGATCGCTTTGTTCATCGGGAGGTTAGTGATCATTTGACCCGTTAGCGAACGCCATGCGTTGGCCACAGCAGGACCAATCGGTGGTACGCCTGGTTCTCCGACACCTGTGGGAGATTCCCCTGATGGAACGATAACTACCTCGACTTCTGGCATAGATGGCATGCGCAATGGGTGATAGGAGTCATAGTTACTTTGCTCAACCATACCACCTTTGCCTAGCGTAATTTCTTCTTCGAGAATGGCGCCTAACCCAAACCCTATGCCACCTTCCATTTGAGCCCGCACAATGTCGGGGTTTACTGCCAGTCCACAGTCTACTGCACACCAAACACGCGTTACTTTCGGTAAGCCGTTATCAGTCTTGGTGACTTCAGCAATTTGCGCAACATAAGTGCCAAACGATTTATGCACGGCAATGCCGCGGGCATGGCCCACAGGCGTTTTTCCGGCACTATCAGCAAGTTTAACCACTGCATTTAATACGCCTAAATCTCGCGGCGAATCTTTTAGCAGTGCACGGCGTCCTTCAATAGGGTCGGTTTCTGTTCTAGAAAGGGCGTGGTCAAGGGCTGTTTCGACCACGAATGCCGTGTGAGTATGCCCCACCGAACGCCACCACAGCACAGGGATAGGGTTACTCATGGTATGCAATGAAACATCTCGGTTTGCGATGGTGTAGGGGAAATCACTTGCGCCTTCCACTGATGTTGGGTCAATACCATCCTTTATCATTTGCTCAAACGGCGAGCCCGCTACAATAGACTGAGTGGCAATAACATGCTGCCATGCGCTGATATTGCCTTTGTTGTCGGTTCCTGTAACCACGCGATGAACGGTGAGTGGTCTATAGCGCCCCCCTTGCACGTCATTTTCTCTGGTCCACATTAGTTTCACTGGGGTACCTTTAGGTTGCGTTTTCGCTATTTCAGCAGCTTCTTTTGCAAAACCACTGGTAGGTTGGGCGCGTCGACCAAATGTACCACCCCCCAATTGCGTGTTTATTGAAACATGTTCAGGCTTCACGCCAAATACAGATGCTACCGTTCCTTGGTCAACAGTTTGCATTTGGCTACCCATCCAAACCTCAACCGTTCCATCTTTATTCGCTCTTACTACCGCATCCAGCGTTTCCATAGGGGTATGGGCAAGGTAAGGAAAGGTGTAAACGGCTTCAAACGTGCTTTGTGCGTTTTTAAGTGCAGATGTTGCATCTCCGTGACTTGCCGCTTTTATTCCTGTGGTTGTGGTTTTATCCACATACTCTTGCGTAATATCATCAGTAGAACGCGTTTCCGCTTTCGTTGTATCCCAGGTGAGTTTAAGCGCGTCTCTACCTTTTATTGCCGCATAAGTGGAAGTCGCAACTACCGCAACACCGCTACTGATTTTATGCACGCCTAGAACACCGGCAACCTTCTTAGCTTTCGAGTCATCGACCTCTTTGAGCGTTGCGCCAAAATGACTAGGATGAGCAACGGCCGCATAGCGCATATCAGGCAGTTGAACATCCTGAGTAAATTGCGCTGTGCCGTTGGTTTTAACGGTAGTGTCAATTTTTGGCACCGACTTACCAATGTAAATAAATGATTCAGGAGGCTTTAGAGCGGGGTTTTGGTTGGGTTCAATTTTTGATGCGGCTTCTGCTAACTCACCAAAAACAGCACTTTTGCCCGAGGTTTTGTGATGTATAACGCCTTTTGTTACCTCAATACTGTCAGGGCTCACATTCCATTTATCTGCAGCGGCTCTTACCAGACTATCGCGCATCATGGCACCTGCTTTGCGCATCTGCATGTAACTGTTTGCAAGCCCTGTTGAACCACCAACACCTTGAATGCCAAATGCCAAGTTTTTATACAATTCAGCATTCGCGGGTGCGTGTTGGGCTTTCATTTGTGACCAATCTGCATCCATTTCATCAGCAATTAATGTAGCCATGCCGGTAAACGCACCTTGCCCGATTTCAATGTGTTTTACCAAAACCGTAATGGTGTTGTCGGGTTTCAGGTGAATATATGCATTGGGTTGCATGGGCGTATCTTGACTGGCAACGGCTCGATTACGAAGAGGAAGGTACAAGCCTACTATCAGACCTGTGGCAATACCAACACTTGCCTTTAAGAACTGGCGGCGGTTAAAAGCGTTTTTTTCCTGTGGCATATGCATTCTTAGGCCTCCAATTCAGCTGCAGCATTTTTAATGGCTTGACGTATGCGCACATAAGTGGCGCATCTGCAAAGGTTGCCTGCCATACCCGCGTCAATATCTTCATCTGTTGGATTTGGCTTTTTCGTTAGTAAGTCTACAGCACTCATTACTTGCCCAGATTGACAAAAACCGCATTGCGGGACGTCCAAAGATTCCCATGCTTTCATTACGGCAGCAGCTGTTTTGTTATCTATACCTTCAATAGTGGTGACAGAACTGTTGTTAACGGCACTGATTGGCGTGACACAAGAGCGAACAGTATTGCCATTTAGATGAACAGTACAGGCTCCGCATTGTGCTTTCCCACAACCATATTTTGTGCCTGTCATGTTAAGTTCATCGCGTAAAACCCAAAGCAGCGGCGTTTGTCCGTCTACTTCAAGTTCGCGCTCGTTGTTATTTACGTGCATTGAAATCTTCATAATGTCTCCGGGCTTTTTTGTCAGACTGCGACAAACATTGCTTTGTTTGTGATTAGTGGACGGCTGCTAATCGAGGTATTAAAAAAGCACACAATAAAGAACAGTGCGCTTTAGATGGCATTTACGTAATGCAAAGTATAGTTAATAGAATGCTTACGTGTACCGAACATTTAGGTTCAATTCAACGTGACATTACAGTGGTGACATAAGCGGGATTTGTGCGACACAGAATCGGTTAATGCGCTATTAATCTTCTATTAATGTTGCGCCAACGATAACGAAAGGAGGCTGCGGTACTATAAAGATGTGGATGCGAAAGTATTCATCAGTGTGTTCTCCTTGACCTCAATCATGTGGTCACCTAGCGCCCTTAATAGGTACTCCCAAACCTTCAGGGTAGCACTTAGCCCAGTAGTGTGTACTGGGCTATTTTTTATTTTGATGCGCTTATAACTAAGGTCTCAGATATTTTATCCTGAATGGCTTGTCGATTAGGGTCCCAATATATTTGCATAAAGCCTAGTAAGCCAGTTGCTAATCCAGCACCATAGCCGCCGTAGCGTCCGAAGCTTTCCCATAATGAGAGCCCGCTACCATCAAGCTTAAGCACACGAATGTTCATCATGCGTTTGCCGGGCGTTTTTCCATTAAACCATGCAGTAAACACGCTGTAATACAGTGCTGCCCAGCCGAAACCCAGTCCAAGGTCTGATATGAACCCCTTTATCCATTCAATGATACTGTAGGTTGAAGTCGCCGAGGGTGTACTTTCAACAATGGCCTCCTCATTTTCAATTTCCATTGAATCTGCAGTGTTATCGTCGTAGCGTGAATACTCATTGTCTACTTGATAAGCAGGCTCCTCAAATGCGAAATCAAGTGCAAGTAGCACTGTCCATAACAACATAATAGCGCCACCAACTCTTAGTAACGCTCGTGTGGTTGCGCGCTTTGGATTACGCGCCAAGTTATTACTGGCTTTATAAAATGTGGCTGTAGCGATAATCGCTAGAAAAAATGCATTAAGAGAGCTCAGTACCACAACTAAAAACAAGTCGATACCTTGTGCTACACCACGTTGAAAAGGGGTAGCTAATCGAGTACCCAGTAGTGAATCAGACACGCCAAAGGCATATGGCGTAACAATATCTTTTGTTTCTACATGTTGCTTTGGTTCACTTTCTAAGGTGTCGTCAGTAGCCGAGGATGGTGTACTTAGTTGGTGAAGGCGTTCTGGCATAATACATCCGTGTTGATCTTCGAAACCTTCACTTTACACACAAGTGTGCCGCTTTTTAACTACTTTGTTAGTACAAAAAGGTAGGCTATTGTTTTTGCGATAGTCGGTATCCGTTGCCTCTTAATGTTTCAATGTGAAGGGATTCACATTGGGCTAGCTTTTGGCGAAGGCGACTTATGTAGACATCTACAACGTTGGTAAGCGGGTCGCTATGGCTTCGCCACACGCGGCTTAAAATACGTTCTCTGGAAAGCACCTTGCCGGCATTTTCAACAAAGTAATAAAGGGTGTCGTATTCTAACTTAGTAAGGGTCAATTCTTTACCCTCTAACGTGGCAATTCTGGACTCTTCATCAATAATGAGCGGGCCGATTCCGCGACGTTTTCTGTCCTGCGGGGCTGACGCCCTGCGGCTAAGTGCAGTTATTCTGGCTAACAGTTCATCAAAATCAAACGGTTTACATAGATAGTCGTCTGCACCAAGTTTTAGCCCATTTACCCGTTCTTTAACGTCATCAACGGCTGTGAGTAGTAACACCATAGGCGCATTGGGCATTGCTTTAATGGTACTGAGTAACTCCACGCTATCTTCATCGCCAAACATTCTGTCTAAAACAGCGATAGCCGGCGATTCTTGTCGAATGCGAGTAACAAGATTGTGTAACGTGCTTTCCTCTACACATTCGTAGCCCTCGGCCGTTAAGCCGCGAGATAAAAAGCGTAACAACGGTGCTTCATCATCCGCAATTAAAATTTTCATTTCACATTACTCTCTCGTTGTCCCAATTCCTTGTTGCTAAAGACAATGCTCACGAATCACCACTGTAATCGGCCGGTAACATTAAAGTAAACGTCGAGCCTTCACCCAATGTCGATTTGGCTTCTAACTGCCCGCCATGTGCTTCGGCAATTGCTTTTGCAATAGAAAGTCCTAAGCCCATACCGTCACCTTTTCTCTTTAAGCGAACAAAGCGCTCAAAAATATGATCTAGATCGCTTGACGATATACCGTCACCTATATCGACAACATGGATACAAACCATGCTTTCACAAGCGCTGACGTTTATCGTAATAGGTTCTTTTTCACGGGAATATTTATGGGCGTTTTCAACCAATATGGTGAGAGCTTGAATTATTCGTCCCTCGTCAATTAAGACATCAACGGGTTGAGACAGTGTCCAGTTTAAGATGAATTCACGGGACTTGGTGACTTTCTGCCAAAGTCTAACTTGTTGTTCAAGCAATGCGTGCAAATCGTGTTTCGAAAAGTCGAGTGTAAACTCATGCATTTCAGCACGGGCAAGTAGCAAGAGATCATCTACAAGTTTACTTAAGTTAACCGCTTGCTCTAGTATGGTTTGCAGAGTTTCCTTGTAAACATCATTGTCAGCACTGTGCTGGCGCAGAGTGACTTGTGCTTCGCCTCGAATAATCGTGAGTGGTGTTCGTAGTTCGTGGCTAACATCGGCCATAAACTGACGACGTTTAGCATCGATTTGTGTAAGTTTACTGTTCGCTTCTTTCAAGGCGCGGGTGCGAGTTTCTACTTCAAACTCCAATTGCTTGCGATACGCTGCGGCTTTATCTTCATGTTCCGATAATCTGGCAATCATAGAGTTTAATGCTTTCACTAAATCGGTAAACTCATCGTCGAGAGTCTCTGGTAGTCGATACTGGTAATTTCCCGACGCGATAGCGTCAGTGCCCGTGCGTATGATAGTGAGCGGTTGGTATAGCGCGTTGAAGAGCCAATAGCACCCCAGAAGTATGAAAGGGCAGGTAATAAGCCCCAAACTAATAGTGAACCATACAATGCTTGAATTAAGAGTTTCAATGCGTGCATTTATGTCTGAAACTACACGTGTTTGACGTATTACCGCAGAGTTAATCGCCTCGCGAAATTGATTATCAATGGTTATCTCAAGCAGGTTTTGCAAACGTTGCTGTTGATATAATGGTGCACTGTCGTTACTTAGTGAAATTGCCCTAAATTCATCGACAATGCTTTGAATGAGTTGTTCCAGTGCATCTGTGTCTTCAACGCTGCCTTGGGTAATAGCTTCGCCTAGTGCTTCACGTTGCTCTAGTTCCAGCTGCTTTATGCGTAATATTGACTGATTAATAAGTTGTTGTTTATTGCGAACTTTGGCTTGGTTGGCATCTTTACCAAAAATAAGTTCATCGGTAAGTTGTTTAAATAATCGGTAAGAGATGCTTGAAAGTTGCTGATGTTCAGACAACAACGCCTGAGCGAGCTGACTTTGAGCTAAGTTTGTACGCGTTAGATGTGCTGAAACAGCGGCACTTGCTAGCGCAATAAGAAGAATAAAGGTAGAGAGCAGCCCAAATAAATATAGCTTGCGTTTGTACATGGTAACGACTTGTCATTATTGTTTATGTGACTTCATCGTTTTATACGTTTACAAGCTCAAGATGGAACACGTTCCGCTACAATAAAACGTCAACAGGTCCTAAACATGTGCAACGCTTTTTCCGTCTGAGAGGCTAATTCATCATCTATCTTCCAATGACTTGGGCTCCACCCTGCAAGAAAGCGATGAAAATCGGCGCACGCGACGCAATATAAAGCGCGCCACTGTTCAATCACGTCGTCAATATCGATAGCGTGTGATAATGGTAACAGGCAACTCTCTGTTGATTTCATATTACAACGGTTAATATACGCATTTCTTAATGCATCAAAATAAACATCAAGGCAACGGGAGCGGAACTGGTGCTGATCACGCGTAGAGAGCGCACTACCCAGAAAATAAGCCACATCTTTCACTCCCACACCGAAACCGGCGTACTGAAAATCTACTGCTGCGCACTTATCAAAATGTTTGGTAAAGCAAAAGTTTGCGACTTTGGCGTCACCGTGAATCAGTGTTTGGTAGGATGCATTTGAAAGTGTATCTGCGATAGCATGGGCATGGGTTTTCAGTGGTCCCTCTGCCATTGCATCGTATTCATCTTTTCGTGTGCCAAGATGCCAATAGCTACCTTCATCCCAAACCAAAATTCCTTTGTTTTTGATGGTGTCTCTTACACCGAGGAATTGAGCGTGAAAAGCGCCTAGCCAAGACAAAACTGTTTCTGCTTGGGATACGCTTAGGGTATCTGCGGTTTCAGTGAACCCCAAAGCGCGTAAATCTTCCATAACCAGAAATGTTCGGTTACCTGTCTGGTTAGTTGCAATGCACGACGGAACCTTACACTGTGCGTTGGTATAGGGTTGAAGGTGTTGATAGAAGCTATTTTCCACAGCAAACGACGCCAACTTCCTATCGTGGCTAGGTTTACCGTTCCATCCTCTAGGATGGTTTAACGTAGCGGGTGGCGCTGTACACTTGGCAACAATGGGAGCCGTTTTGCTTTGACTATCTGTGCAGGCATGACGATAGTGAAGATTAGCACGAAAACATGCGCCATAACCGCTCCATAGCGACTGGATAAGCTTTACGTCGCTTAAGCGAGCATTGCAGGTTGATTCGATAAACTGAATGAACGCGTTGTCTATTGATGCTGTCATAAATTCGAGTGAAGTTTGCCGCTAAAATTACGAGTACATAGCTTACATTAAGAACAAAAAAGCCGCTAAAAAGCGGCTTTTTCAACTGCGGAGTCAATCGCACAAGATATTAAACGCCTTGTGCCTGACTATCATCAACTGCATCAGCTTCACTTTCAACAACGGCAGAGGCCGATGCTGCGTCATCAACGCTCTGTGGGAGTGTTGTAGGCGCAGACGCTCTTGCTGAAACATGTGTCATTGCTGCTGCCTTGCCCGAAACGGCAAGGGCAGGGCGTGAGTCGTCTGCTTTTGCTGTTAATGCAACGTCAGTAAATACGTCGTTAACTGCAATTGGCAGCGCCATAGGATGCGAAGCACCGCGCTTGCCTTTACCACTTGCGGCTAAACTATTGTTAACCGCTCTAACTGGCGCTGTTTCAGCGATTGGCGCTTGCTCAGTACTCACTTCAGAAGTCGACGCTTCGGCAAGATTAATCTCAACTTGCTTAGGCGTTTGTGCTTCTTCAATCACTGGTGCAGTGGCAGCCGTGTCTTTTGCAGGCGCTTCCTCTGCGTTGTCAGTAGCTGTGTCAGACGCGTGCGTATCTTCGTTGTCTGAAGATGGCTGTTCAGGCGCTGAAGGCTGTTCAGGCGCTGAAGGCTCTGTACCCGCTGAAGGCTCTGCATCCGCTGAAGGCTCTGCATCCGCTGAAGGCTCTGTAACTGATGGCTCATAGGCTAAAGGCGCTTCAAATTGAAGTTCGTCTTGAACAGCTTCAACCTTCGTTTTGGCCTCTTCGCGTTTTGCGTCTTCAGTGACAGGTTGTGCATCTGCAGGTTCAAACTTACCAGGCTCTTGTGCTTGAGTTTCTTCAACTGTCACCGCTTGAGCTTCATTCTGCTCGTCAGCTACGCTCGTTGCTTCAACAGAGGCAGGTGCTTGCGATTCAAGCTTTCCAGGCTGCTTTGCTTGCGTTTCAGCTTCATCAACCGAAGGCGTGCTGCCAACTGAACCTTCCTCAGTCTGCTGTGCTTCTTTTTTGCGACGTTGGCCAGCTGCACGAACATGACGAGGAGAGCGTCTTGAACGTCCACGTCCTTCACGCTTTTGCGCTGTGTCTTCACCCGCTACGTCTTTCGACTCGGCATTATCTACAGCTTGCTTTTCTTCAACAGTGTCAACTGGCGTATTAGCAACATCAGCTTTTTGTGCTGCTTCAACCGGTTTTTCAGTAACGTCTTCGTTACTTTGCTGGTTATTTTGCTGACTGTGCGTATCTGCAGGCTTTTCAGCTTTAGCTGGTCTGTCTTGCTTTGGCTTAGACTGCTTTGGTTTGCTTTCAGCTGGTGCAACTTGTTGTGTCGATTCTTCTGCTACTGCTTGTTGCGTGGCTAGATTTTCGTTGGCATTTTGGCCATTCTCATCTTTTTTCACGCGCACGCTGCGGCGTTTGTCACGACGTTTTCTGCGCTCGGCCACCTCACGCTTCTTCTGCGCTTGGTTTTCTTGCTGCTCACCGTCTGGCTTGTCCTGTTTAGGCTTTTGCTGGTCGTCTCTTTGTTGCTGCGGTTTACGCTGCTGCTTACGGCCTTTGTTGTTACGCTTGTCGTCTTGCTCTGAACGCTGTTCATTGCGCGACTTGCGATTGTCTTGTTGCTCACCATCTTTACTTTGTTGAGATTGGTTGTTGCGACGATTGTTCTTATTGCGCGGCTTACGGCGGCGGTCGTCACTGTTGCGGTTTCGCGATTGCTTAGCTTTGTTTCCAGACTGTTGCTTTTTATCTTTATTCGATTCTTGCTCTTCTTCGCTGCCAAACAGATCGCTTATCCATTTGCCAATGCGTGCAAATAGTGATGGCACGTCGTCTGACTTAGCGGCAACAGGAGTTTCTTTAGGTGCAACAACTGGCGCTGCTGTTGGCGCAACCAAACCTTTAAGTGCTGGTTCTTCGCGTTTTACAGGTGCCGATGTCGTGGTTTCTGTTTCTGCTTCAACCGCAGGCATTAATTCCACTTCATAGCTGGCATCAGATACCACGTCATCTGGGCGACGGCGCAACACTTGATAGTGTGGGGTTTCTAGGTTTGCATTAGGGATAAGCAACAGATTAACACCGTGGCGTTTTTCTAGTAGCTGTATCGATTTACGCTTTTCATTAAGCAGATAAGTCGCAACAGGTACAGGCAACTGTGCTTCAATCTGTCCTGTATTTTCTTTAATGCTTTCTTCTTCAAGAATACGCAATATTGACAGTGCCAATGACTCTGTACCGCGAATAGTGCCGTGGCCAGAACAGCGTGGACATACGTGATGTGCTGATTCACCAAGCGACGGACGCAAACGCTGACGTGACATTTCAAGAAGACCAAAGCGAGAAATTCGACCTAATTGCACTCGTGCTCGGTCACTGCGCACAGCGTCTTTCATGCGATTTTCTACTTCGCGCTGGTGGCGAACAGGGGTCATGTCGATGAAATCAATAACAACGAGGCCGCCTAAGTCGCGTAAACGCAATTGACGCGCAATTTCGTCTGCTGCTTCTAAGTTGGTATTAAGCGCCGTTTCTTCAATATCGCCGCCTTTTGTTGCTCGTGCAGAGTTGATATCGATAGACGTTAATGCTTCTGTCGGGTCGATAACAATTGAGCCACCTGAAGGCAAGCGAACTTCGCGTTGGAACGCTGACTCAATTTGGCTTTCAATTTGATAATGACTAAACAGAGGTACTTCGCCACGGTACAATTTTACGCGGTTGGCAAAATCAGGGCGTACTAATTGAATGTGCTGAAGAGCCTGTTCGTAAATGCTCGTTTTATCAATAAGGATCTCGCCGATATCGCGACGCAGATAATCACGGATAGCACGAACAATAACATTACTTTCTTGGTGAATTAGAAACGGCGCTTCGCGTTCTTGGGCAACTTCTGAGATGGCTTCCCAGTGCTTTAATAGTACTTTTAAATCCCACTCTAATTCTTCGTAAGACTTACCTACACCCGCAGTTCGAACAATGAGTCCCATTCCGTCAGGCAGGTCAAGTTTGCTTAGTGATTCCTTAAGTTCAGTACGCTCATCACCCTCAATTCGACGTGAAATGCCACCAGCACGAGGATTGTTTGGCATCAATACTAGGTAGCTGCCTGCTAGTGACAGAAACGTTGTTAGCGCTGCGCCTTTTTGACCGCGCTCTTCTTTGTCGATCTGAATGATAACTTCCTGGCCTTCTTTAATCACATCTTTGATGTTTGGGCGGCCTTCGAATTTGTAACCTTTAGGGAAGTAAGTACGGGCTATTTCTTTGAGGGGTAGGAAACCGTGACGCTCAGCGCCGTAGTCAACGAAAGCAGATTCTAGGCTGGGCTCTACGCGGGTAATTTTACCTTTATAGATGTTTGCTTTCTTTTGTTCGTGTCCTGGACTTTCTATATCTAAATCGTACAACCGTTGCCCATCTACGAGGGCAACACGCAACTCTTCTTGCTGAGTTGCATTGATCAACATTCTTTTCATTGTATCTAACTCTGTTTTTAGTACAGCCGTTAAGACACAAAATTAAAGTGACATGTGCAAACCCTCACCGCGCAACCTCACGGCTGGACGGGGACCTTGTTGTAACGTCGCATTATCCCTGGTGGGTGACTTAACGTTGTCTAATAACGCTTTTAAAAAACCTTCGCAAAGAGGTGCAAGCCTAATGCATGCACGTAACCGAGGTGTAGTCACACTGCTTTAAGGATGTCGGGAGCGACTGGCCCTTATTACTCAATTCTTTGTTACAAGCGAAGTTAATGCATTCGCTTGTTTGTCATTTAATTCTGTTAGCTAAACGGCAAACTTATTTTATGTTCGCAAGCAATGGCTCCGCTTTATCTACGGCAGTGTAGTCGTTGCCTCTCTAGCTGGGTCGGTATGAAAGTTATTTTTCATTGCTGATGCCACCGACACGCAAACCATGCTTTTTCGTTTACAAGTTAAAACAACACACAGTATTTTCGAGTGTTGTTGCTTCGGTCTTGTTAGTGTTTTTTAACGTAGGGTTTCACACATTGGGCTATTTGGTTTTGTACCTTTTCTCAGCCGTTGTCATTATGCGAAGTTATCCATGTAAAAAACGTCGATGATTATCGCACCAAAATGCCGTTTTTAGCAAGGATAGCATGTGAATAAATCGAGGTTATTTGGTTTTATTTACAACAAAATACATCGCTTGCTTAAAAAAGAGGCGATAAAAACAAATTTAAGCAAAATCAAACTTTCCAGTATGTCGACGGTTGCGCATTGGGGTATAATGTCGCCATGAAAGATGAAGCACCTCAAAAAGTTCGTTTTGTAACGATAGAAGCCGACCTCGCCGGTCAACGTATTGACAACTTCTTGCGCACGCAACTAAAAGGCGTCCCAAAGAGCATGATTTATAGAATCTTGCGAAAGGGAGAAGTGCGCGTGAATAAAGGGCGAGTAAAGCCAGAATATAAGTTGCAGGCTGATGATGTAATCAGAATTCCGCCAGTTAGGGTATCGGAAGGTGCGCCCGCACCGTCTCCAAAGCTTGATAAAATAGCCTCTCTTGAGTCGCACATATTATTTGAAGATGACCGTATTTTGGTTATCAATAAGCCTTCTGGTATGGCAGTTCATGGTGGCAGTGGATTAAGCTTTGGTCTAATTGAAGGATTGCGTGCACTGCGTCCAGATGCCAAATTCATGGAGTTAGTCCATCGACTTGACCGCGATACATCAGGTTGCATTTTAATTGCTAAAAAACGATCTGCACTTCGTCATATGCACGAGCAATTGCGCACAGGTAAAATGGATAAACGCTACAATGCTTTAGTTGCAGGGCAGTGGCCTAGCAATCGATTTAAAGTTAAAGCACCGCTTCGCAAAAATATATTACAGTCGGGCGAACGTATGGTTAGCGTGAGTGACGATGGTAAACCGTCTGAAACCCGCTATCGCATATTGGAAGAATATGCCGGAGCAACGCTTGTTGAAGCGTCGCCTATTACCGGGCGCACTCACCAAATACGCGTCCACTGTTTACACGCCGGACATCCTATTGCGTGTGATCCAAAATACGGTGATAACGAGTTCGATGCGGCTATGCGACAAAAAGGGCTCAACAGACTTTTCCTACACGCACGCAGTATTTCACTACTTCATCCTGCAACTGAGGAGCGAGTAACGTTTTCTGCACCCCTTGATAACGTCCTTAGCGCTACATTAAAAACGCTAGAAGCATGAAGACAGACAAAATAAATAAAACAAGGGCCGAGCAGCGCATCCCGCGTTATAAGTTGGTTATCTTTGATTGGGATGGCACCTTGATGGACTCGGCAGATAAAATTGTCAACTGTATGCAGTTTGCAGCCAAGCAGTGTGACATGCCCATTCCAACATATGAAGAGGTAGGGCATATCATCGGAATTAGTTTAAAACCTGCAATTATGCAGCTTTTTGCTATTAGTGATGAAGCCTTAGCTGAGCGATTGGTTCAGGCGTACAAAGATGCGTTTGTTGCACAAGACACTACACCTTGCCCTTTGTTTGAAGGTGTAATTCCCATGCTAGAGCGCCTTAAAGCTGCAGGCTGCACGCTTGCTGTTGCTACAGGTAAAGCAAGACGAGGGCTCGATAGGGCATGGGCTCAAACTGAAACCGGTGTGTTTTTCAGCGGCTCTCGCACTGCAGATGATGCCGCATCTAAGCCATCCCCCGATATGCTGTTACAGTTATTAGATGAGTTGGGTTTTTCGTCTGATGAAGCGGTGATGATTGGAGACACTACCTACGACATGCAAATGGCTAAAGCCATTGGTATGGACAGAATAGGGGTGTCTTACGGGGTTCACGCGCAAGTTCACTTAGAAGCCCTTGCGCCGGTTGCGTTAGTGCATTCGGTAAAAGAGTTGGAACACGCGCTGCTAGGTTAACGCGCTGCCATTGCCAATAGGTCTACGTCAAAATGAGTCGCTAATAAATCATTAAGCAACATGACTGGTAAACCTATAAGACTGTTGGGATCACGGCTTTCAATCCGCTCAAAGAGTAAAACGCCCATACCTTCGCTTTTAAAGCTTCCTGCACAATCCAGCGGTCTTTCTTTTTCTACATAGGCTCGCAGCGCATCTTCAGTGTTGTGTCTGAACACAACTTTTGTTTTTTCAACCTCGGTAACGGTTGTATTGGTCGCTGCACGGTGTAAACAAATAGCGGTGTGAAAAATTACGGTTTTACCTCTGCAAAGAAGAAGCTGGTCTACAGCGTTTTCGATAGAGAGGGGTTTACCAAGTAACCTTGGGCCCGAGGGTGATTCAACTAAGGCAACTTGGTCACTACCGATAATAATGCTCTCATTAAATGTGCCACTATGCAGTTGCGCCACTTTTTCTGCTTTCTGTTGTGCTAAACGTAAGCTTAGTGCTGTGGCTGTCTCGTTAGGAAGCGGTGATTCATCGATTTCAGGAGAGCAGGTGTCTACCTGTATACCGATATTGGCGAGTAGCATTTTGCGATACTGTGACGATGAAGCGAGAACAAGGTGAGTCACTGAATTTCCTTTATGTGGTAACATCTTGATGTAGCGGAATCTTGTACATGGTTTACGAAGTTATAATGTTACTTTATAACGGTAGTTGATTTATAGTGGTTTATTCCTCGTTAATTCACAATTTTGCTTTGACACAAAGGGGTTGACCCTATATCATGCGCGCCCTATGCAGAAAGTGAAACTCCCTCATTCGGTTGAACCGATTAAAAGTGCCATGAAACGTTCCGATTATCGGGGCGTGATTGCGTCTAAAGATATGGAACGATTGAGCGAGGCAGTTGTCCGATGCAATGACTATGTGGACGCAGAAGTACAGTTCGAAAAAGACGCGCAGGGTCTTACTGTCTTTCACGGTCACTTAGCTACGCAGGTAACACTTATCTGTCAAAGGTGTAATGGTGAACTCGATTATCCCGTGGAAGCGGAATTCTGTTTTACTCCAGTGCAGGGAGACGAACAGGAAGACGATGACATCATTCCCGAGGCTTACGAGCCGGTAGAGGTCAACGACCATGGAGAAGTTAATCTGCTTCAAATTTTTGAAGACGAGCTATTATTATCATTGCCAATTGTGCCCCTTCATGCAGAGTCGGAGTGTACAGTGAAGCAAGACGATATGTCGTTTGGAAAGATTGAACCGGAACAAGAGCGACAAAACCCTTTCGCGGTTTTGAAAGAACTTAAGCGAGACCAGGAGTAAGTTATGGCAGTACAACAAAATCGTAAAACGCGTTCTAAGCGCGGTATGCGTCGCTCACACGATGCATTGACAGGCGCGACTTTGTCTGTCGATTCAACGTCGGGCGAAACTCACCGTCGTCACCACGTGACCGCTGACGGTTATTACAAAGGCAAGAAAGTAATCGGCGCGTAATACGGCGACTACATTTTGTCTACACTAACCATCGCGTTAGATATCATGGGGGGCGATCATGGTCCCCCTGTTATCCTTCCCGCAGCCGTAAAGGCTATTCAACTTCATCCCAACGTAAATTTTACGTTATGTGGCGATGAAAACATTATTCATGCTGGCATTCAAAGTTTAACCGACGCTGAGCGTAGTCGCGTTACCGTCAAGCATTGTTCTCAAGTTGTTGAAATGGGCGAGGCGCCAACCTCAGCATTAAGACACAAAAAAGATTCCTCCATGCGTCGTGTTATCGAGCTTGTCGAAAGCGGCGAAGCTGATGCATGTGTAAGCGCAGGAAATACAGGTGCGTTATTAACCCTTTCCTTTTATTTGCTCAAAACCCTATCGGGTATAGATAGGCCAGCGCTTATCAATATGATGCCAACGACTGGGCACCACAATGTTTTTTTACTCGACCTTGGTGCCAACGTTAACTGTACACCCGAAATTTTGTTTCAGTATGGCGTTATGGGTTCTGTGTTGGCGCAAGAAGTGGCTGGAATAGCATCTCCCCGCGTAGCATTACTCAACGTCGGCGAAGAGGATATAAAAGGTAACGCACAAGTAAAATCCGCCGACCAACTATTTAAAGATGCCCCAGGAATTAACTACATTGGTTATGTTGAAGGTGACGACATTTTCACCGATCACGCTGATGTAGTGGTGACTGATGGCTTCACGGGCAACGTAGCGCTTAAGTCGAGTGAAGGCTTAGCTAAGCTTGTGATAAATGAAGTGAAACGCCAATCACAGAAGAATTTCTATACGCGTTTGCTTGCAAAAATTGCTTTCCCATTACTGAAATCTATCTATAGCAGTGTGAACCCCGACCAGTATAACGGTGCGAGTCTGATAGGATTGCGCGGCATTGTTATCAAGAGTCATGGAAATGCACAAAAAGACGCCTTTTATTATGCCATTGTACAAGCAATGAAAGAGGCCAAGATGCATTTACCTGAAAAGATAAAAACAAAGATAGAAACGGTATTGTTGGAGCAGCTTTGAGCAAATATTCACGCTTTATAGGAACAGGTAGCTATTATCCCAGCGAAGTGCGTACAAACGCAGATTTAGAATTAATGGTAGACACCAGTGACGAATGGATCACTGATCGCACGGGCATAAAAGAGCGACGTATTATTGGAGCAGATGAAACCGCTGCTACCATGGGAGCAGAGGCCAGTAAAAAAGCCATTGAAATGGCTGGCATCGACCCTAAATCTATCGACATGATTGTGTGCGCGACCACTAGCGGTCGATATGCGCTTCCCAGCACAGCATGTGAGATTCAACGAATTCTCGATATAGACGGCATTCCCGCCTTCGACGTAGCAGCTGCGTGTGCGGGATATTGCTATGCATTGAGCGTTGCCGACCAGTATATTAAATCGGGAATGGCTAAACGCATTCTTGTAGTGGGCACTGATTGCTTGAGTCGCCTTATAAATCCTGAAGACAGAACCATGGTTATTTTATTTGGTGACGCGGCAGGTGCGACCATTATTGAAGCCAGTGACGAGCCAGGTATTTTATCCACCCACATTAACGCATCGGGATCTCATGGTGATTTGCTGTATGTGGGTAACCCAACGCGTGGTGACGAGCAATCTGTGCACGAAAACTGGGGAGTTATGCGTGGCAATGAAGTATTCAAAGTTGCCGTGACTAAGCTTTCAGAAGTGGTGGAACAGACACTGGCCGCAAACGGTATGGAAAAATCTGATCTTGACTGGTTAGTACCACACCAAGCAAACTTTAGAATTATTAAAGCTACAGCGAAAAAGCTGAATATGTCGCTTGACCAAGTAGTGCTTACCTTAGAGCAATACGGTAATACGTCAGCGGCCACCGTGCCTACTGCATTAGATACGGCTATTCGCGATGGACGCATCCAGCGCGGGCAGCATTTATTACTAGAAGCATTTGGTGGTGGTTTTGCTTGGGCTTCAGCGCTTGTTCGCTATTAAGTCCTGCTAATATCGCACTTTTTTAGTGTTTTCTCGTTTCTAGTAAAAAAATAATAAGGAATCGACATGACAAAAACAGCCTGTGTATTTCCCGGGCAGGGCTCGCAAAGTGTGGGCATGCTAAAAGAATTGGCAGAAACTTCACCAATTGTAGAAGCGACGTTCAAAGAGGCGTCAGACGCATTGGGCTATGACCTGTGGGATTTGGTCCAAAACGACGCAGATGGCAAGTTAAATGAAACGCACGTTACACAACCGGCATTGTTAACAGCCAGTGTTGCGATTTGGCGTGTTATCCGCGAACAAGGCTTGGCTGTAGATTATCTTGCTGGACATAGTTTGGGCGAGTACTCAGCATTAGTTTGTGGCGGCGCGATGGATTTTGCTGACGCTGTTAAACTAGTAGAAGCGCGTGGTAAGTATATGCAGGAAGCGGTGCCAGCAGGCGCGGGAGCTATGTACGCCATCATTGGCCTTGAAGACGCTGCCATTGCGGATATTTGTCAGCAAACGGCTATCGCAACAGGCGACGTTGTTGCGCCAGTGAATTTTAACTCTCCTGGCCAAGTGGTTATAGCGGGTGAGAAAAACGCGGCAGAGCAAGCGGCCAACGCATGTAAAGAAGCCGGTGCGAAGCGCGCATTGCCGCTAGCGGTGAGCGTACCTTCGCATTGTGAACTTATGCGCCCTGCTGCCGATAAGTTAGAAGATGCGCTATCTTCTTTAAACGTTCACGAACCTGCAATCAACATCGTGAATAATGTTGATGTAACGATTGAGACGCAAGGCGATGCAATTAAAAATGCACTTGTTCGTCAATTGTACTGCCCAGTTCAATGGACACGCACAGTAGAATATCTGGCAGCAGCAGGGGTAGAGCGCATTATTGAAGTCGGTCCGGGTAAAGTACTTACAGGCCTCAATAAACGTATCAATAAGAGCCTTGATTCTCTTTCAGTTAATACACCTGAGGGTGTGGAAGCATTAAAACAATAAGGAATTGCAATGAGTCAATTAGACGGAAAAATTGCTCTTGTCACAGGTGCTAGCCGTGGTATCGGTAAAGCGATTGCGACGCAACTTGCGCAGCAAGGTGCAACGGTGATTGGAACGGCAACTAGCGACAGTGGTGCTGACGCTATTTCTGGCTACCTTGGTGAATTCGGCGGTAAGGGGCTTGCACTCAACGTGACTGATAAAGACAGTGTTGATGCGGCTATCAAAGCGATAAGTGAAGCTCACGGTGGTATCGACATTTTAGTCAATAATGCCGGTATCACGCGCGATAATCTGTTAATGCGTATGAAAGATGCAGAATGGCAAGACATTATTGATACCAATTTGACCTCAATATTTACCCTGTCAAAAGCAGTGCTACGCGGTATGATGAAAAAACGCTTTGGGCGAATTGTTAACATCGGTTCGGTAGTAGGTAGTGCAGGTAATGCGGGTCAAGCTAACTATGCTGCAGCGAAAGCTGGCGTTATTGGTTTTTCAAAATCTATGGCGCGTGAGGTGGCTTCTCGTGGTATTACTATCAATGTAGTAGCACCTGGTTTTATCGACACAGACATGACAAAAGCATTGAGTGACGACCAAAAAGAAGCCATTTTTAAAGATATTCCGGCGAACCGTTTAGGTGAACCTGATGAAATTGCCGCCACTGTTGCTTTTTTAGTGAGCGACGGTGCTGCCTATATTACAGGCGAAACTATCCATGTAAATGGTGGAATGTATATGGGGTAAATTCGCAAAAATTGCGAATTTTCCTTAGTTTGGGGTGGTATTTACCCGAACTTGGATGTAAAAATAGTATTTTACGAATTTGGAATGTCGCTGGTTTGACCAGAAAATTAGTTTAATCTGGTGCTTGCAAGGGCTGACCTTGCAAAATAAACTAGCGGCAACTTTATTATCTAGTGACGTTTAAGGGAAACCTAGAATTATGAGTAACATTGAAGAACGCGTTAAGAAAATCATCGTTGAACAACTTGGCGTGAAAGAAGAAGAAGTAAAAGCAGAAGCTTCATTCGTTGACGATTTAGGCGCTGATTCACTTGACACAGTTGAACTGGTAATGGCTTTAGAAGAAGAATTCGATACAGAAATTCCTGATGAAGAAGCTGAGAAAATCACTACCGTTCAATCAGCTATTGATTACATCAACGCGAACAAAGACGCTTAAGTCTTAAGTAGCGAAAAAGCGGCTCTACTCTAGAGCCGTTTTTGTATCTCCTACCTTTTTTTAGTTCCAAAGCGAGGACTTTTTGTGACAAAACGTCGCGTAGTGGTTACTGGTCTTGGAATGCTTTCACCATTAGGTCTGAATAGCGAAGACTCATGGCGCAAATTGCTAGCAGGCGAGAGCGGCATCGGTGAAATCACCCATTTTGATTGCAGTAATTATTCAACCCGTTTTGCAGGTCAGATCAACGATTTTGACCCGCAGGAATATATTGAAAAGAAAGAAACGAAAAAGATGGACCGTTTTATCCAACTTGGCATTGCCGCGGGTAAACAGGCTCTTGTCGATTCTGGCTTATCTATTTCAGCAGACAATGCGCATCGCGTAGGTGTGGCGATCGGTTCAGGAATCGGTGGTTTAGAACAAATCGAACAAAACCACATCAAGTTGCTAAATAGCGGCCCAAAGCGTGTTTCTCCTTTCTTTGTACCTTCAACTATCACGAACATGATTTCAGGGTTCTTGTCTATCATGGAAGGGTTGAAAGGACCGAATATAAACGTTGTGACTGCTTGTACAACAGGTGTTCATAATATTGGTATTGCCGCAAGAACAATTGCTTACGGCGATGCAGACGCCATGCTGGCAGGCGGTGCAGAAGCGTCAATTACGCCGCTTGGTATGGCTGGCTTTGCCGCAGCACGCGCATTGTCGTCACGTAATGACAACCCGCAAGCAGCAAGCCGTCCGTGGGACAAAGACCGTGACGGTTTTGTGATGGGCGAGGGCGCTGGTGTCGTAATGCTTGAAGAGTACGAATCAGCGAAAGCGCGTGGTGCTACCATTTACGCTGAACTTGTTGGTTTCGGGATGAGTGGTGATGCATACCACATGACGTCTCCGCCAGAAGATGGTGAAGGCGCGGCGGCTTCCATGCAAAACGCGATTAACGATGCTAACGTAAACGCCAATGAAATTGGTTACGTTAATGCCCATGGTACTTCAACACCTGCCGGTGATATTGCTGAAGTAGCAGCGGTGAAGCGCGTGTTTAACGACCACGCCTATAATCTGTTAGTCAGCTCTACTAAATCGATGACAGGTCACTTGCTTGGTGCTGCAGGTTCAGTTGAAGCTATTTTCACTATTTTGGCACTGCGTGACAAAATGGCACCGCCGACCATCAATTTAGATGAGCCGGGTGAAGGTTGTGACTTAGACTTTGTTGCCAATAAGGCAAAAGCGTTTACGTCGGACTACGCGCTGTGTAATTCATTTGGATTTGGCGGGACAAACGGCTCACTGATATTCAAACGAATTTAACTAACAAACATGTGATTTAGTTAAAAATCGATTAGAAAGGCAGCAATATAGCTGCCTTTCTTGTTTGACTACAACAACTTGGTATACTCATCATATATTATATGCCCATGAGTCATACTGAGTACGCAGTGCAAATTATCACCGACGATACACCCATACAGCCTAGCGACAGGGCTTTTAATTATGGCGATGGGGTATTCACTACCTTATGTATTGAAAACAGCCGGCCGCAATTACTCTCTTTTCATATCAATCGGCTTATCTACGATGCGAGTGCTATTGGTATAACACTCGATGAAACAGCGCTTGAACAGGCGATAGTTGATTTTGCAACAAAGCAAGTACCCAACAATGTATCGACACAATCTAAGTGCACCAAGCTAGTGCTCAAAGTGCATGTTTCGGCAGGTATCGGTGGGCGAGGCTACGCGAGAGATGATGAAAGTGTGCCGCAAGTGCGCTTTTCTATCCATCCGTACCCTGTCCATTATGCAGCGTTAGCAGAACAAGGAATGGCTCTTATTTGTGCAGAGACCGCGCTAGCCATACAACCCTTATTGGCCGGTGTGAAGCATATGAATAGACTAGAACAAGTCTTAATAAAGCGAGAAATTAAAGCATCGGGTGCCGATGATGCCATTGTGTGTGATACACAAGATCACGTTGTTGAAAGCAGTATCGGTAACGTTTTCTTTTACGCGAACAGTACTTGGTATACGCCATCGCTCAAAGGAAGTGGTGTAAATGGTGTAGTAAGGCAGTGCTTAATTCAGGCATTACTCAACGACAATCAAGCGTTAAATGTGGGTGAATATGAGCTGAGCGATCTAGCGAAAGCCGAGTGTGTCGTAGTGACAAACGCATTAATGGGGGTTATGCCCGTTAATGCTATTACCTTTCCCAACGCGAGCATTGTGCGGTATCAGGTTGATAGCGAGCCTCAACAGGAGCTTGCTCGACACCTACGTAAGCATTTATAGGTGAAACCCGTGTCAGCACTTTTACTATCTAACACTAGGAATGTTAAAGCATGAAGCGAGTGGTAATTATCTGTCTTACAATAGCCTTGTTGGCCGCTGTTTGCTTGTCTGCAAGCGTGCTTTATATTTCGGGTAAGGTAAATGCGCCACTGACAATTGGTCAAGATACGTTGTTCACCCTTGAAAAGGGGAGCAATGCCTATCGCACTTTGAAGCAACTTAGAAATCAGGGTGCAACAGACGTAACGCCACTGGTAGGTAAAGTGTGGCTTAAGTTTTTTGCTAGCGACACGTCGGTAAAGTCTGGAACCTATATGATAAGTCCAGGGCAGTCTTTAGTTGATGTATTCAATATTTTCACGCGGGGTGACGAATTTCTGTTTGCAGTAAGCCTAGTAGAAGGACTCACGCTGTCTCAATGGGTAGAAACATTAAGTGGGCACGCAGAATTAATTTTCGATATTGATGACACCACCTTGGCAGCTACAGTAAACCAAACCAAGACCCAATGGTGTTGTAATGACGTTGAACATAACGAAGGGTTGTATCTTGCAGATACTTATTTTTTTACACAAGGCACAAAAGCGAGTGAAATTCTTAGCCGAGCACATCGCGCCCTTATTGATTATATCGATAAGGCCTGGCAAACGAGAGCCCTAGATTTACCGTTGGAAGATCCTTATCAAGCGCTTATTTTGGCCAGTATTATTGAAAAGGAAACCGCAGTGCCCGAAGAGCGAGATCTTATAGCAGGCGTTTTTGTTAATCGGCTTAATAGCAATATGCGTTTACAAACTGATCCAACGGTTATCTACGGAATCGGCCCTACTTTCGATGGCAACATTACACGCAAACATTTGCGCACACCAACACCTTATAACACTTACGTAATCAAAGGCCTACCACCAACTCCTATAGCAATGGCAGGTAAAGCGGCGATACACGCAGCACTTCAGCCTAAACCGACTGATGCGCTATATTTTGTCGCAAAAGGCGATGGCAGCCATCAATTTTCGACAACACTGGAAGCACATAACGCTGCTGTGCGAAAATACCAGCTTAAACGCTAATAGGTGATGCCCTTTTAAGCAATTCGGGCAATAGCATGTAGGGCAATAGCCACTTCATGTCCCGTAACAAGAGATAAAGAAAGACGATATGCGCGGAAAATTTATAGTAGTAGAAGGCCTTGAAGGTGCGGGTAAAAGTTCGGTTATTGGCCTTATAGTAAACGCGCTTAACGCTCATGGTGTAGTTGTTGAGCAAACCAGAGAGCCTGGTGGAACGCCAATGGCTGAAGCCATTAGAGAGTGTGTAAAGCATGATTGGGAAGAAAATGTTGCCGAAGAAACTGAACTACTATTAATGTATGCGGCACGTGTACAACTATTAACGAATAAAATTTTACCTGCTTTAGAGAAAGGCAGTTGGGTAGTGGGCGATCGCCACGACTTATCTTCTCAAGCTTATCAAGGCGGAGGTAGGGGCGTAAGTGAGAATACGATGAGTGCGATAAGTGCTATTGCACTGAATGGATTCAAACCCGACTTGACCATTTATCTGGATGTAGAACCTAGTGAAGGTTTAGCTCGTGCTCGTGGACGCGGTGAACTAGATCGTATCGAGCAGGCTGGCCTTGCATTTTTCGAGCGCACCCGTGAACGCTACCTAGCATTGGCAGAACAAGATAATGCAATACATGTCGTTAGCGCTATGCAGCCTATGAATGACGTTCATCGAGATGTTTTAGATGTGGTTGAGCACTATATCCAAGAGCAATCTCACAGTAAATCTTCAACGCCGTGTAACAACTAATGCTCAACTGGTTTTCTGATTTATACACATCCCTTATCTCGCGTTATCTTGCGAGAAAGCTCCATCATGGATTACTGTTTACTGGTGCAAAAGGTATTGGAAAATACCACTTGGCTGAACAATTGAGTTTTACACTTTTATGTAAGCAACCCTCAATAGCTGGCCCTTGTGGAACATGTCAAAGCTGTCACTTGCGCTCAGCTGGCAATCACCCTGATTTCCATATTCTTGAGAGCGAAAAACAGCTTGGTGTTGATAAGATAAGAGAAGGGATCGCAAAGTTATCGGGAACGGCGCAGATGGGCGGGAATAAAGTACTCCTTATACCGCAAGCCGATACCATGACTGAAGCAGCGGCCAATGCACTGTTGAAAACGCTCGAAGAGCCCACAAATAACACATACTTGGTGCTGATAACGCACAGTGTGAATAAGCTTATGCCTACGATTTTAAGTCGTTGTGAAAAGCATGTATTGCCATTGCCTACGGTTCAGCAAAGTTTGACCTACTTGAATGAGCAGGGCGTACAAAATGTGGATGAAGCGCTGCTTGCGGCATATGGAAATGCACCTTTGCGTCTAGAAGCGGCTTTGGGCACAGAGGATGATTTTAATTATCGCGTATACACCGATGGCATGCAGGCATTGTTAGCTGGCGACCCCAAAATGCAGCCACAAATACTTGCCAATAAATGGCAAGATCATGCAATTCAGGTTGCACACTGGTGTCAATTGCAGGCGCATCAGTCATACGTGAAACATCAGCATCCCCAAAACTATGCGCGCTATAGCGCGTGTGTAGAAGCGGTAAGAACGCTTCAGCATCCAGGGGTGAACAAGTCGATGGTGTTATTTGGTTTATTAAAACAATTTCAACGGTAATGCTCATACTTTGCGTGTGCAAAAATTATGTAGCGTTACTTATTAATTTATAAAGGTGTAGTTTGTTTGTAGATTCTCACTGTCACTTAGACAGATTGAAGCAAGGTCCAGAAGCGTTAGCTGAAACCCTCAACTTTGCACGAACCAGAGGTGTGGAGCACTTTTTATGCGTTTGTGTATCGGTTAATGATTATGAAACCATGCTTGATACCGTAAAAGCGTTTGACGATGTATCGGTATCTTGTGGCGTTCACCCACTGCATCAGGATGATGCCTGTAGTTACGAAGTTCTACTTGAAAAGGCGCAGCGCGATGAGGTGGTAGCGATAGGCGAGACGGGCTTAGACTATTTTTATAGCCCCGAAAGCAAATCGGTCCAGCTTACGTCTTTTGTTGATCATATCAAAGTGGCGAATGAAACGAATAAGCCGCTGATTATCCATACCCGAGATGCGCGAGAAGACACGATTAATTTGCTTCGCGAACATAAAGCACCGCACACCAAAGGGGTTTTGCATTGCTTTACTGAATCACTAGAAATGGCACAAGCTGCAATAGAGCTTGGGTTTTATATTTCGATATCAGGCATTGTGACGTTTAATTCTGCTGATGAATTACGTGACGTTGTAAAGGCTATTCCACTTGATCGCTTACTGATTGAAACTGATTCACCTTGGCTTGCACCGGTACCTCATAGAGGTAAGCAAAATCAACCAGGTTATGTGGTTGAAGTTGCAGAATTTATTGCTGATCTTAAAGGAATAACGGTCAAAGAGTTAGCAACGATTACGACGCAAAATTTTTATGAATTGTTCTCTTTGGCACGTAAGCAATCAGCTTAACGTTTGAAGGTAAGGAGAGAAGCGTATGCCACGATGGCGACAGGGACTGACAAAGAGTCTGCATCAATCGCGCAGCATGCCTGAAAGTCGTTATTTTCAGCTTGCTTCTGTAGATGAAGCGGGAATGCCATTTTGCCGCACAGTTGTGTATCGTGGATTAACTGATAACAACCAATTGATGGTAATTTCGGATACCCGCTCAGAAAAATATCAGCAACTCAGTGATAACCCTAAAGCACAAGTGTGCTGGTATTTTTCTAAGACACGTGAGCAATACAGGTTCTCAACGCTATCAAAAGTGATTACGCTTGAAGATGACACAACGCTTGTCACTGTGCAGTGGCATAAACTGTCTGATGCTGGAAAGAAACAATTCCTATGGGGCGAGCCGGGTAGTGTTCGCAATGATGAGCGTGCACTTACGATAAATGGACACTTTGAAGATGTACCAACGCACTTTTGCGTAATTTTATTGGCTATTTACGAGGTGGACTATTTAAATTTAAGGGGCAACCCTCAGTATCGTGAACGACATCACCTTGATGAAAACGGTAATTGGTCTAGCCAGTCGCTTATCCCTTAAAAAAGCCCCTATATTGGGGCTTTCGTAATTCTAATTGCAAGATTTTGATTACAAGCAACAATCCATCACTCTAGTACTTGTGCAATCGGCGTATCGCCTTTAAATAGGTGTGTGATAAGATTTTCGTTGCTCGCACGAGAAACACTTTCAACAATAGCTGTCGCTACGTCTTCTCTTGCTATTACCGCATCACTTTTATTCGTTGGCATGTCTGTGCGAACTAAGTGTGTACCCGGTTCATTGAGCAAGGTTCCCGGACGCAGAATAACATGCGACAAACCACTATTGATAAGATGTTCATCAGCCATATGCTTAGCCACGAGATAGGGCTTGATAGCAGAATCAACAGCATCGGGATCACCTGCACCAATGGAGCTCACCATGACAAATTTCGATACGTTAGCTGCTTTCGCATAGTTTACTGCATTACGAGCAGCCCATAGGTCAATCATTAAGGTTTTGTCAGCGCCAGTGTTTCCACCAGAGCCTGCTGTAAATACAACAACGTCGACGCCCTCAAAATGCGCTGAAAAGTCTTTTTCTAAATCTTGTTCAACAATGGTTAAGCTATCGCTTTGAATGTCCGATAGTTTGTCAGGACTGCGCACTGGCGCAATAACGCGATGTCCTGCTTCAAGCAACTTTCCGGTTGCTTGTTTACCAATTTGGCCTGATGCGCCAATCACGAGAACGGTAGCCATAAAATAAACCTCCTTGCATGTCGCGTTTAATAAACTCAATGGTTTATAGTCAGCATAGAGATATGCGATCACTTGTTGCGCTGAAATACATAGTGGGTCGTTAGAAAGCAATTTACGAAAATAGTGTAAAGACAGCACCAATAAAAAAGCCTCGCAGGTGCGAGGCTTTGACATAAGTTATCAACAATTTAGCAAATAACGCTTACCAACCACATTGGCGCGTAGCGTTTTGCTCATCTAGCCACGTTTTCAATGGGGCGAAGTATGCTGCAATAGTGCTCGCATCCATCTCTGGCGAGCCCGTCAGCGTCTCTAGGGCATTCTGCCAAGGCTGACTCATACCCATTTCAAGCATCTTATTCAATGCTTGTCCTGCTTCTTCGCTACCGTAAATTGAACAGCGGTTAAGCGGGCCTTCATCGCCAGCAATATCACATAACGCTTTGTGGAATTGGAACTGCAGAATGTGCGCTAAGAAATAACGTGTGTAGGGGACGTTCGCCGGAACGTGGTACTTTGCACCAGGGTCGAACGCATCTTCGCCGCGTGCGACTGGGGCCATTACACCCTGGTACTTCTCACGAAGTTCCCACCACAAGTCATTATATTGCTCGGGCGCTACTTCGCCTGACATTACTTTCCAACGCCACTGATCTACCATTAGACCAAATGGAATGAAGGCAATCTTGTCTAACGCAACTTGCATCAACATGCCGATATCATTAGATGCATCAGGAATTTCATCAATTAAGCCAATTTGCTTTAGATACTTCGGCGTAATTGAAAGGGCAATAGTGTCACCAATCGCTTCATGGAAGCCGTCATTTGCTGAACCGCGATATAAAAGCGGCTGGTTTTTATAGGCACGTTGATAATAGTTGTGACCCAATTCGTGATGAATGACGTTAAACTCTTCGCCTGTTTTTTGGATGCACATTTTGATACGCAGATCATCTTTGTCATCCAAATCCCATGCAGAAGCGTGACATTGAACGTCTCTACCTTCTGGCTTTTGGAACATTGAGCGTTCCCAGAAGGTTTCTGGCAACTCTTCAAAGCCTAACGACGAGAAAAACGACTCTGCTTGCTTGACCATGCTAAGCTCATCGTAACCTTGTGCATTTAGTGCCGCAGTGACGTCTGGTACCGTCATTTCCTGCTGCGGTTTAACGATATCGTATACGTTACCCCATGTTTGCGCCCACATGTTGCCGAGTAAGTGCGCAGGTATAGGTTTATCCTGAGGTACAACGTCTTCACCATAATGCTCGCCAAGTTTTGCACGTACGTGACAGTGAAGCGACTCGTAGAATGGTTCAACCTGAGACCAGAGGCGATCAAGTTCCTTTGGAAAATCATCCGCTGGCATGTCGTATTTGCCACGCCACAGTTCACTGACATTAGCAAACCCCAGTTCAGCAGCCCCTTCGTTGGCAATTTTAACTTGCTCTGCATAAAGCGGCGCCATGGGCTTAGACACATCGCGCCAGCCTTTCCAATATTCTAACAGCAGATCTGCATCGCGAACGCTAGCCATTTCACCGCTCATTTCCACGAGACTTTTGCAAACACCTTCTTCGTTGCAATATTCGCCAGAGCCATACATTGCGCTAAGTTCTGAACCAATTTTCGCCAAGCGCTCAGCTTTTTGTGGATCTGAAGGCGGTGGCATGGTTAAACCATTTTTTAGCAGGTCCAACTGACGGCGGGTGTCAGCATCAACGTCGACATTATTAAACTTGGCGGCTTCTTTAGCTAATGTTGCCACTTTTGTTGAAAGAACTTCGTTGAAATAGGCGCTAACAGCAGCGGTATCATAGTTAATGTTGGTCGCATAACTCCACTCTGCGTGTGCAGCGGGAACCTGCATTTTTTCGATATCGCTTTGTGCTTGAGCTAGGAATGCTTTTGCGTCTGCGGCGCTTAAGCTTGGCGTTGTGGTTGTTTGTGTTGTGCTCTCGCCACAACCAAACAATGACACGCTAACTAAAGCGGCCAGCAACGTGCGTTTATGCTTGATCATTGTCTGTCCTTAATTATTGTGATTTTGATGTGATTTACAAAGACATGCCAAACCATTGTGAAACGCCACCGATGATTTGTAAAACAAAATTAGCATACGCACTGTGTATTTGGTGTATTGCTGTACAAAAACTTACAAAATTAAGCGGTATCAGTGCCTTGGTTTTAGACCTAAACGCCATAGTTGTGACTATAATAACGTAGTTTAACGCGCTATAGGTTTGCGCGTGATGATAAATAAGGAAGTCGTATGAAAGCGCTTGGTCGTCTTGCACTTATATTGGTTTTGTTGTTTGCTGCATTATTCTTCTACAGCATGGGGATGAAGTCGGGTGCGTTTCTGTTCATTTTGCTTGGTTTCTTGTGCGAAGCTGGGTTTTGGTTGGGAATATTTCCACTTAAGCGAATCAAAACGAGTTCATAGCAAAGTACCTTTCCCAATTTCACAATGTGGGATGATATATGACAGTGAATGAGTATATGCAGGGCCTTGTGGAAGGCCGTCGTCAAAAGGTTCAGTTTCTGTCTGACCTTATTCTCTCGCTCTATCCCAATGCAGAAGTTTCAATGAAGTACAAAATGCCTACGTTCTCTATAGACGCTGGCTGGGTGGCGATTGCCAATCAAAAAAATTACGTATCGCTCTATACTTGCTCTGCGCAGCACCTAGAACAGTTTAAGCAATGTTACCCTACGATCAAAACAGGCACAGGTTGCATCAACTTCAAAGATAAGGATGATTTACCGACGGACGCGTTAAAGCAGGTCATAACAAGTGCAATGGATTTCGGCCATTAACGGTGTATGCTAATCAACTTAAACGCGCTACAGATCTTTGAGGTGATGATAAGACAAATACAAATATCGATGTGGTGATTAGTTCCGAAGTCGATTAAAGTATAAATAATACGCACTAAACAAGACCATGTAGATGCGTCAGGTTTATAAAATTCATAAAAAAGGAAGCGATATCAATGGAAGAAAAAATGTATTGGGGAATGACGAGTCGTACTTACTGCACGGTAATTCACCTTAGTCAGCTAACGAGCTTTATTATTCCGGGGCTTGGGCTCATCTTACCTATTGTCCTGTGGATTGCGAATAAAGATCAGGATGAGGCAATAAATCAACACGGCAGAGTTACCGCAAATTGGCTTTTGAGTTTACTTGTTTACTCTGTGATTTGTATGGTACTTGCTTTTATTCTTATCGGCTTTATCGGCTTTGCTATTTTAGGTTTACTCAACCTTATTTTTGCTATTGTTGCAGCGATGAAAGCGAACAACGGTGAATTGTGGCCATACCCTTTAAGCATTCAGTTTTTCAAGGGCTGATAGAAATAACAACAGTAAGATGCCTGAGGTGTTAAATCAGGCATCGGTCTATGTACTTGGAAACGGTTTGGGTATAACGTGAATATCGGTATTTTTATCTATGATAAGGCTGAAGTGCTAGATATTGGTGGACCGTTTGAAGTATTCAGCGTTGCTAAGCGGTTGGTTGAAGAAACGTGGAATATCTTTACCATATCAGATGCTAAACATACGATTTATGCGCGTGGAAACCTGCCGATCGTGCCACATTATTCTATATCCAATCACCCACCACTCGACATCTTGTGCGTAGTGGGAGGCGAACATTTTGCGATGTTAGATAATGAACGTGTTCTCAGGTGGCTTAGGCATTGCAACGATACAACCTCAATCACCTGCAGTGTCTGTACCGGCGCGTTTATACTCGCTGCTGCCGATGTTTATAAAGCTATGCCGGTCACCACACATTGGGAAGATCAAGAGTCGCTACAGACCATGTTCCCACAGCTTGATGTTGTAAGAAACAAGCGCTGGGTACATCACGGTAAATATATTTCTTCAGGTGGCATTTCGGCGGGGATAGATATGAGTCTTTATGTGGTCTCAACGTTGAGTGGTCTTGATGCTGCTAGAGCCGTGGCTCGACAAATGGAATATGACTGGCATTACTTAGGTGAGTAACGTGTATTATTGATATGCCGTTTAAGAGATTCCTCGTACAAGTCCTGCGCTAAAAACTCCCTTATGTAGTTATTGAGCACATTTCTCGCTTCAACCTGAGACGGATGCATTATTAATCTTGCCGCCACAACACTTGTTGGACTCTCAGAGCGGTGAAAGGGTATCCCTTTAAACATATCTTGTTGCTGCAATGCCCGCATATTTTTCACATTTAGCTCGGCAGCGTCACATCTTCCAAGTAACACCATTTTAAGCATGGTCTCATGGTTAGACGAATCGATTCGCACAAGGTTGCCTTCATTAAACCAGGGTTGAAGACCAGGGTAGTGAAACCCTCGTCTTGTGCAAATTCGCGCGCGGGTGTGAGCGTTTGCCCCAAAACCTGTTGGCAAAGGTTTGTGGGAATAAAGGTAGCTTTTATGTAAAAAAATGGGGTCAGTCGCAATAAAACGCTCGGGTTCATCTAACCATTCAAGGCTTGAATAAAACATATCTAGCTGACCTTCAGCAACAAACGTTTCACTTCTACTTCTGTGAGAGTCAACATAAGTCACTTCTATCGCATTGTCATTTTCTGCGGTGGTCAAAATGTCGGGAATAACACCTACGTAGTGCTTTTGGGCAGCGTCGAAATACAAATGTGGGGGAGTACCTGGCGAATTAATGGCAAGTGTAAGTTTGATGGGGGTAGCGTATGCTTTAACGCTCGCTAAATAAACTGCGATGATTAATAAGAAGCGAATCATACTTAAAACCTCTACTAGCAGTACTTCACCTTATTTTAGAGAGCGACAAAGCCACTACCTCAAATGGCGAAGAAATGAGCCAGAGTACAACACATTTATCATATCTCCTGATATTAGCTCAACAGTGTACTTTAAAATGACTTCGCTGGCATGGCTTGCGTTATTAGCAATTAGGATGAATTTGTATTTAGTAATAACGCAACACAATGTCATCAAAATATTGCTTATCGAGCTTTAGATGCACAACACTGCTTGAATTTTTTGTTGCTGCCGCATGGGCAAGGTAAGTTTCGCCCCAACTTTACTTTGCCACAGTCATCATGCAATAGGCCATCATGATAGCGCCACAGTCCGTCTTCTTTGACAAAGTTGGATGTTTCATGCAGCTGATATACGTGTTTATTCTCAAAATAATAGGCAGTGAATTCCACTGTGTCTCGCGTCAGCGTCAAACGTTCAGACTCTACCTGCAATTGTGATGATTTATTGATTACAAGGGCAAACCATGTAGCACCCGTTGCACTATCCGCCAGTTCATTAACGCTAAGATTGTTTCGTTTTTCTTCGGTGTAGGTATTTAATACATAGTCGAACTTATTGAGCGCGTAAGCGGTGAAACGTGAGCGCATTAGTTGTTCTGCAAAAGCGGGCGTTACAGAGCCGGATAAAAAAGGTTCGCAACAATTCTTAAAAGAATTAGAAGAGCAGCAAAAGCAGCGCATAGAAAAGGCCGTTAAAATCTTAAATTAGCGAGCCATTGTATATCCGATACGTAGCCGTTTCAGTAATTTTCCTTAGCAACAAGACCAAATAGGCACAAAACCACCACCATATCTACAATGAACTAGTTGCTTAGTAAATGATGAGACTACCAAGGTCCTACGGCCAGGTTTTGTTGCTCGTTAGAACTGTCTACACGCACGTTAACCAAACTCACAGAGTAAAGCTCACACAGTTTCCTAATCATTTCACTGTCGGTGGGTTGTAAATCAAGATCGATGTTTTCTACATACAGTGTTTTACATTGACCACCTGTTATTAGCTTGCTTATCCATTCAGGCATTTTTTCTCTATCTGGTTTTTGAATGCGAATTGCATGATCAACATCCTTTGAAAATGAGACTGAACTAGCAAGCAAGTAATTCCAACCCTTTGGATTGTTACTTCTGCCTTCTCCAGGAAAACCTTCGAAGGGAAGAGGAAGTTGTACAACATTTGAAACAGAAGTACGCAACATGTTGAAACGAGAAACTGATGAAATATTCATAACTCTTCCTAATAAAGTCTAGTTAACTGTTTAGCTATACAGTGTGTATGTGTATACAGTAGTTTTAATTAGTATGGTTTGCAAGTGTTAAGTTGTATTTTTTTTGCTCAAACCGAACGTTTGTTCATAAGTGTTTATAATTTATGGATATTTACTGTGACTAGAAACGGTATGTTTGGTATAACTCGCACAATAATGTTAGTGCTAGGTACTGGGGAGGACTGGTGGCTGGTTTATCAAGCTTAGGGTATGTGGGACTATTTTTGTCTGCGTTTTTAGCGGCAACAATATTACCGTTAAGCTCAGAAGTAGTACTTGGTACGCTCTATTCTTCCGGGCTATCAGCGCTTAATTTACTTATAGTTGCGTCGCTGGGCAATGTGCTTGGCTCTTTGGTTAATTATGTGTTGGGGCTAAAATACGGAAAGGTAATAGCCATTAAATGGTTACGGATAAAAGAAAGTACTTTTGAGCGCGCGAGCGATATCTATATGAAGTGGGGTAAATGGAGCCTGTTATTAGCGTGGGTCCCAGTTATCGGAGATCCAATCACTTTGGTTGCAGGCACACTACGCACGCATTTTGTATTTTTTCTTTTTTGCGTTGCCTTTTGTAAGACCGCGCGTTATGCCGTATTGCTATATATTTTAAGCTAACGTTGTTCGCTTTTTCCTAACTTGCTTCTGCTTCTGCTTCTGCTTGTGCTGATTAATCCATTTCTTAAAACGCGGCGTTAACACGCCAATACCTATTAGCCAATACCAAACTGGCTCTTGCCAGAAGGTCTTTTGAGACCAACTGAAGTGAAGCAGTGTCAGCGGTAAAATGAGATAAACCGTGTTGTGAAGCTTTTGCCAGCGCTTTCCCATTTTGCGTTGAACGCGTTTAAAAGACGTTGCCGTTAGGGCCAAAAGTAAAAGTAATGCAGTCATACCAACGACGATGTAAGGTCTGCTCACTATTTCACTTGCGACTAACGCCATATCTAATTGGATTTCAAAAAACACATAGGTAAACAGGTGAGCAAATGCATAAACGAAGCTGTAAACACCGATCATACGCCTAAATTGCAATGGTTCAGGGCTCGGTAGCCACTGCGCCAACGGGCTTAATAGTAAGGTTGTTAAGAGCAAATGTATAGCCCAAATACCCGTTTCGTTAATAAGCGTATTAACGGGATCTGGGCCTAAATTATCATTTACTCCTGCATAAAAGAGCCAAAACAAGTAACCAAGCAACGTAATATGCAATGACGCTTTTATTAAACGGCGCTGAAGTAGGCTGAGGCGTAGTGGCTTTTTTCTCAATGGCATAATATCCAGCAACGCCTAGTAATAACGAGATAGGTTCATATCATTGTACATAGGTGCGACCTCTGTATAACCGTTGAATAGTTGCGTATCTATTCGGTTTCTTGTTAGTAGTCCGCCTGTTGTAATACGTCTTTCGCTGGCCTGACTCCAACGCGGGTGAGCCACATTAGGATTTACGTTTGCATAGAATCCATATTCATTTGCAGCAAGCCTATTCCAGGTTGTTGGTGGCTCTTTATCAGTTAATCGTATCCGAACGATAGATTTAATACTTTTAAAACCGTATTTCCATGGCACTACTAGTCGTATTGGCGCACCGTTTTGCGGTGGCAGCGTTTTTCCATACAAACCAACCGCCATCATGGTGAGAGGGTGCATGGCCTCGTCTAGGCGTAGGCCTTCAACATACGGATAGTCGATACCGCCCCCCATAAAGCGACTACGTTGCCCGGGCATTTGGTCTGGGTCATAAAGTGTTTCGAATGCCACATATTTTGCTGACATTAACGGGTCAGCCTGTTTTATAAGTGCGGCTAACTCAAAGCCAACCCAAGGTATGACCATCGACCAAGCTTCTACACAGCGCAAGCGATATATCCGCTCTTCAAGCGGAAATCGAGTAGTTAACGCATTGTAGTCTAACGTAATCGGTTTCTTTACCAGTCCGTCAATTGTCAGTGTCCAAGGGTTTGTTTGAAACTCGGTTGCATTTTTCGCAGGCGCGTCTTTTGCTGTACCAAACTCATAAAAATTGTTGTATGAAATGACCTTGTTTTCAGGCGTTCTGGTTTCTGATATCTGAAATTTAGGTGGTTGGCTAAACTCTAAGGGTTCTGATTTAAAAGGGACCTTTTCTTCATCATCTTCCCAAAACCACCCAGCAGCACTTGCTGACTTTGCCAACAGTGTTGATGCACCAATGAACCCCATGGATTTAAGTAATGAACGTCGATTCATATAAACCCTTTCATCGGTAACGTCATTTTCTTTAAGTTGTACTGATGGTTTAAATGGTTTGGGCATTACTTCACCTTTATTTTGTTAACAGAGTCGGCTTCTTACGAATCTGACTGCCTAAATACCGTTTGTGCGTATGGAATAGTTTGTTTTTTATTTATCCATTAGTACGAGAACGACACGATTTGGTTTCAAACACACGCTAACTAAGACCCAAGTCATGCCCGTTTTATTTCAAAAATTAATTAACGCTTTTGACTTAGTAGACGCCAAGCAGTAGTGTAAATCTACGTTTCATAGGATGTGTCGTGCGTTTTAAGGAAGAAATACACTGTGAGAATAATTATTTTGCTTTGCTTAGCCTTGACTCTTGATGTGTCAGAGGCCCGCGGTGACGATATAACAAGTCGCTATGCATTTCCGTTTATTGATCGCGCTTCTGCTACAAGTTTGTCTTTGTATCATTCTTTAATTTCGGGTAGCGCCAACGATGATGAAGACGTAACATTAGCCACTATTGAAGGCGTTTTATCTGCACCCCAGGTACAATTAGCCGATATGGTAGTTGCTACTCTGGCTTTACAATATTTGACTGAAAACTCACATCGCCGTGCATCTGAAAAGATGCTAGATGCAATAACGAAACTTTACGATAAAACTAAAAATCGCTACTCCCAAGACAAAATAAAGCGACGTGAATTTTTAAGTTGTACGTTATTCGGTAAGCAAAAACTTGAGGTAACATTAAAAGCCATTGATTCCTTAATAGGTGCTGAAAACGACTTTTTTAAGCAAATCCATGAAACGCGATTTAGCAAAACGGATAAGGCTACATTGAATCTCTCTGCCAAAATGTATGGCCTTGTGTCACGAGAAACAGTGTTGATGACGCAGATATATCGCTCGATTGCCGACTTTCATAAGCGTTCACCAGAGGGCGTACTGGATGAGCGAATCGATATCGCTTTACTTCTTCGCAACCTAGCCGTGGCGTATAATCAGACAAGTGCTTATACACGTGAACGCGCTACGAAAAAAGTAATGAAACAGTTAGAGAAAGACGGCATTATTCCAGCGGCATCACTTAAAGACCGGGTGTATAGCTACATTGAAGTAGAATACATTCCTTGGCTAGAAAGTGCTCATGAGGGAGCCTGAGCTAGTTCTTCATCTGAAATGACTAAGCACTACATATGAAAACTGTCTTGAATACCGCCTTGCTTGGGAGAAAATATACTGCCATACAGGCGCGAAGCAAATTCATCTGTCATGCCAGAAATATAATCTGAAAGTACGCGCATGCCATTGCCTGCTTCTTGCTCTTTGCGCCAGCGAACTTGCGTGTTTTCTGGGAGAAGGCGCGTGGGATCAGACGCAAATGCTTCAAAGAGCTCCATAACGACCAATTGCCCCTTGTACTCGAGCAGTTGTACATCTGGGCGACGTATTACTTTTCTAAATACAAAGCGCTTAAACAGTTCTAGCGCCTCGGCAAAGACGTGAGGCATAGTGGCGTTAAACGCCAATAAGGGATGTGTGAAGCCCTCAACACCTTGTATTTCAATTGCAGTAATGAAACTGTTAACCAAGGCACCAATGGCATTCTTTCTTTCGTGGTGCTGTGCACTAAAAAGCTTGTGGGTTAGTGTCTCAATGTTGTTAGAAAGCCAAGGTACGTCTAAGGCTATTAAGGGAAGGGTCACATCCTCAATAAAGTGGTGCTTGTGCACCATATCCATCACAATGGCATCTTCGAGGTCATGAATGCCATAAGCAATATCATCAGATAATTCCATTATCGAGCAGTCAAATGACTTAAATTGCGTTTTGCTGTGACCGTTTTCTCTTGTTGAAAACTGCATCAAATGGTCTTTGTCAGTTTGGCTAAAAGGGTCTAACAGCCAATCAAATAAAGGTTCATCACAGCGAAATAGTCCTTTTGGTGGATGCCAGTCTTCAGCTTTAACTCTGCGCAACGATGTGGGACGTTCAGGCAAGGTACTCTGACTGTGAAGCGTGTCAATAAAATTGGGGTATTTCACTAACCCTAAAACGCTTCGGCGGCATAAATTCATCCCGTGCTCAGCAGTATAAGGTTCGAGTTTGGAGATAATACGAAATGTCTGGCCATTTCCTTCAAAACCGCCGTGCTCGTGCATCATATAATTAAGCGCTATTTCGCCACCGTGTCCAAAGGGCGGGTGGCCAATGTCGTGCGCTAAACACAAGGTTTCAATAAGCGTTGCATCAAGAGCGAGCGTGTCAGCGATATCGGGAAATTTTCCACATAGTTGCGCTGTTATACCGGTTCCAATTTGTGCCGCTTCAAGTGAATGGGTAAGACGAGTGCGATAGAAGTCACTTAAGCCAACTCCAAGCACTTGGGTTTTGGCTTGCAAACGCCTAAATGCTGCACTGTGAAGCACACGGGCTTTGTCGCGTTGATACGGATTGCGATGATCGCCATCGCGACTCACACTTCTGGGTAGGCGTCGTTCGTGTAATGCTTGTTCCCAATTTACTCCTGCCACAACACTGTCCCTCGGTAGCTACATTTCGTCTTGCGTGATCTCATCTAAACTCAATGAGAAGCTCGGTACATATCGCGTTAAAAAGTAGTCCACTTCTTCAGAGTGATACTCTTTGAGTATCTTATCTAATCGCTTCTTGGCGAGTTTAAATTCTTGGTTGCCCGCAGCAAGTTCTTCCAGCGTTTTGAGGTAGGCGCACAACACATCGGCTGCTTTTACGATAAAGGCTTCTTCTTCACTGTGATGGTGGTGATCGATAAGTGCAGCATAATCTTCACGAAACGCCTCGGGGGCCATTTCGATTAGCTTATTTTCAGCAATTTTTTCTATTTTTTTATATTCTTCTTTAATTGCTGGATTAAAGTACTTTACCGGCGTGGGTAAATCGCCGGTTAAAACCTCGGAAACATCATGAAACATTGCAACAGTGGCAATGCGGTCAGGGTTTAGAGTGCCACCAAAGAACTTGTTTTTTATGAGGGCTAGCGCATGCGCCACCATAGCAACTTGCAAACTATGCTCTTGAACATTTTCTGTTCGCACATTGTGCATTAACGGCCAGCGATTAATCAGCTTTAAACGCGCCAGATGAGCAAAAAAGTGGCTTTTATCAGACACATCAGGCCCCTTGTTTATAAGTTCTAAAGAAGTTGCCAATACGATGCAGGGCTGGCACTAGAACATCGCTATGCGGTAAAAACACGAGTCTGAAATACACGCCTTCATTTAGATTGAAAGCACGGCCGTGTACTAAAAGTATTTTTTCTGAACTCAATAAGTCCAATACCATTTGTTCGTCGTTTTTGATGTTGAATTTCTTTTCATCAACGCGAGCAAAACAGTACATGGCGCCTTTAGGTTTAACGCAATGAATGCCGTCAATGCCATTTAGCATGTCAGTAGTTACATCTCGTTGAATACGTAAACGGCCATTCTCTTTTACTAAATCATCAATGCTCTGGTATCCACCTAGTGCCGTTTGTATCGCACTTTGACAGGGCACATTGGCACACATTCGCATAGACGATAAGATATTGAGCCCCTCAATATAGTCAGTCGCAAGACGCTTGTTTCCGCTCACCACTAGCCATCCCGAACGAAAGCCAGCCACGCGATAGTTCTTACTTAGCCCGCCAAAAGTTACAAAGAACACATCATCAGCAAGCGAGGCAATGCTGGTATGCTTTGCGTCATCATAAAGAATTTTGTCATAAATTTCGTCGCTGAAAACGACAAGTCCATGCTGTCTTGCAATTTCAACTACTTCTTGCAGAAGTGCTTCATCATAAACTGCGCCAGTGGGGTTGTTAGGGTTGATTAGCACGATAGCGCGAGTTTTGCTTGTGATCTTGCTTTTAATATCATCTAAGTCTGGAAACCAACCTGCTTGCTCGTCACAACGATAATGCACAGGTGAGCCAGACGATAAGCTTACCGCAGCGGTCCACAATGGATAGTCGGGACTTGGAATAAGTACTTCATCGCCATGGTTAAGCAATGCTTGCATTGCCATCATAATTAGCTCGGACACACCATTACCGATATAGACATCATCAACACGAATGTCTTTGATATTGCGCTGTTGGTAGTACTGCATTACGGCTACGCGGGCAGCATAAATTCCTGTTGAGTCTGAATATCCTTGAGACGTAGGCAGGTTGTGGATCACGTCTTTTACGATATCGTCAGGGGCTTCGAAACCAAATGGGGCAGGGTTGCCGATATTAAGTTTAAGAATGCGGTGGCCTTCATCTTCCATTTTTCTTGCTTGTGCGGCAATAGGGCCTCTGATGTCGTAACAAACGTTATCTAATTTATGTGAGCGAGATACAGTTTTCATGGTCTATCTGGTTGATTTACAAACCCTGAGATTATCGCAAACTTACTAACTATGCGACGGTATTCTCACCTATAGTTACTATAAATAGTGTGTTTATTGATTGAAAGGCTATTTATTGCACAGATAGTAGGATAAACATCTCGGTTGTAATTTATTAATAAATTTATTGTTAATAGCTTGTGAACTTTTTAATCTGAGCCTATCGTAGTAATAAGGCGTGTAAAAATACGCCAGTACTAGGTTCACAACTAGAGGTGATAAATATATGTCGCATCATTTTAAAGAGACCCCAGAGAACGCCATTACACAAAGTGGTATTGCTCGCGTTATTCCTTGTAAGGAATTAGACGTTGGCGATCCTATTAAGTGGTTATCTCTTGGATTGCGGGATGCCATGCGCGCGCCAGGATTAACCTTTTTCTATGGCGTGCTTTTCGCCATAATTCCATGGAGTATTATGTACCTTGTACAAATGACAGGGTGGCATTTAGTTATTCTGCCCGCCATTGTATGTTTTATGCTGATTGGACCATTCTTAGCTGCAGGCCTTTATGATGTGAGTTGGGAGATGGAGAAAGGGCATAAACCTACACTTCGTCATTCACTTCGCGCTATGCGTCGAAACGCTTTCAATGAATGGGGATTTGCCATTTTACTTATGGTAATGATGATCTTTTGGTTGCGCGTTGCATCGCTTATTCATGCACTTTATCCACCATACATTGAGAATGACCTCGAGAGTTTGTTGCCGTTTTTGATGTTGGGCACAATTGTGGGTGCGGTCTTTACGCTTGCAATGCTATTTATTACTGCTTTCACTCAGCCAATTTTGATGGAGCGAAAAGTGGATTTAGGCACAGCAGTGTTAACCAGTGTCAATGCGGTATGGTTAAATAAAGTACCAATGCTAATATGGGGTGCCATTATATTCAGCGCTGTTGCTATTGGATTCGTAACCGGCTTTGTTGGGTTTATTATCTTAATGCCATTGATTGGTTATGCATCTTGGCACGCATACATTGATGCAATTGAAACCAAACGCGAGCGAAAATACGAATAATAAAGTAA
>NZ_JAJALG010000090.1:0-1624 GCF_020515205.1 Alteromonas sp. McT4-15 | reverse complement strand
GTTAGCTCATTTAATATGAGTGAGGAACACAGCTAATTATGGGCTGAAAGAGTGTCAGGGAAGCGCTCGTTCAGGGTTGACAAAGGGAGTCATACCAACACCCAAATAAGGGGCACAAACATGGCGGCTATAATCGGAACGAAGTGACACAGCCGCCATGTTTGTGTCCCAGCGAGCTTGCGAGCGACTTAATTTTTTTGTTAGGTATGCACTACTGCGCATTATCTAGTGCAAGCTTCACTGCTTCAAAAGAGTCTTTACCTACTTCCCGTTTTGGAATCACAAACGCCGTTGCGGGAGTGTTATAAATGAAAATATAGTCTTCATTACTTTCTATTTTCACCAGCGCGTCCCAAGTAAACTGGCTGCTGCTATTAGCCGTTGACTCACTTACTCCAACATCAGAAATAACAACCTTATGTTCGCAAAAAACTTCCTTTTGAAATACCTCAGCATACTTCCTAGCGTATCGTTTGTATGCAAAAAACGTCCATAGGTAAGAAGCCAAAGCTCCGAGAACTCCTCCAATATAGAAGCCAACTTTGCCAGTACTTAACGCAAATACTGAAAAGGCTATTAATAAGACAACAGGAGTTACATATAGATTTATGATTTTACGCCGCTGATATGGTCTAGCATTCGCGAGATGATGATCATTGAACGCGACTAAATCATCTTTTGTATTGGTGTACCTAACTTCCATGACATTCCTTGCATACCTAACTTTTAAATAAGGGGCGCAGGCATATGGGGCATAATGGCGAAGCCGCCCTGCGTGTATGCGTCCCAACGAACGAAGTGAGTAACTTAATTTTCTTGTTAGGTGCGATTTTATTTTATATACAAAGAAACAAAAACGTAAAAAGACAAGACAAGTATATTTACTATTATTGGAGCAGCTATAAACCACCATATAGCTAACCATCTTTTAACTTTAAAATTTGTAGCTACAGCTTTATAACTGGCGATTAGAGACCAAACAACAAAAACCATAGCTACAATTGAAAATATATAATCTTCACTATAGAAGCTTAAATAATCTTTATAACAAATAGTTACAATAAGCATTCCTATTGCAACTGGTAAGGCGTATACCATATTAGAAATAACGTAAATAGAGCGTCCTAGTTCTCGATTGAACTGACCAGCACCACACCACTTTATTCGTAAGTTATAAAACCAACCGCCGATCCACCATATTAACCATGCAAAGAGAAGACCGATAACCAAAGATACAGACCAAAATACAAACCAGCTAGTAACTATTGTGTTTAATAGAGCCTCTTTAGATTCTGGTACATTAACCATATCGTAGCGAATTACTTTTTGCTCTATCCTTTCAAAGACGACAATGACACTATAAAAAGTCGTAGCCAAAAAGATGAGCCAACGATTTTGAAGTAAGTTTGTATCTGAAAAGAATTGTGAGGGTCTAAAATATAGACGGTAAAATTGATTGAAAATTGATGTCATTTAAATTCCGTTTTTGAAAAAACACAATAGATTGAACATGTGTTTGAGCACCTAACTTTTAAATAAGGGGCGCAGACGCGTGGGCTATAATGCGAAGCAGCCCACGTGTATGCGTCCCAGCCTGCGCTAGCAGGCGACTTAATTTTTTTGT
>NZ_JAJALG010000089.1:0-1635 GCF_020515205.1 Alteromonas sp. McT4-15 | reverse complement strand
TAAAAGTTATACACCACCCATTTTTTAGTAAAAATCAGGCCAAAGTGCAGCTCTTTTTTACAACAGCTTTGGGGGTTCGTTTTAGTTTTCGGTCAGCATTGAAGAAAGCTTGAAAACACCGCTTTTCAACTCAAGCCGCCCTCTTTTCTGGCAGCTTGCTAAAGTCAAAATCTCTAGTTGTTTTGTTCGTTACTTTTACCCTATTTTCTTCAACACGCTGGCAGTTAACAAACGGTTTGTGTATAACAAAAAAATTAAGTCGCCTGCTAGCGCAGGCTGGGACGCATACACGTGGGCTGCTTCGCATTGTAGCCCACGCGCCTGCGCCCCTTATTTAAAAGTTATACACCACCCATTTTTTAGTAAAAACCAAGCCAAAGCTCAGCGCTTTTTTACAACGGCTTTGGGGGTTCGTTTTAGTTTTCGGTCGGTATAAAGGTAACTTGAAAGCAACGCTTTTCAACTCAAGCAGCTCTCTTCTTTGGCAGCAAGTAAAAGCTAAAAACGTTGGTTGTTTTATTCAGTACTTTTACCCTATTTTCTTCAACATACTGGCAGTTAAGAAACGGTTTGTGTATAACAAAAAAATTAAGTCGCCTGCTGGCGCAGGCTGGGACGCATTCACGTGGGCTGCTTCGCATTATAGCCCACGCGCCTGCGCCCCTTATTTAAAAGTTATACACCACCCATTATTTAGTAATAATCAGACCAAAGTTCAGCGTTTTTTTTACAACGGCTTTAGGGGTTCGTTTTAGTCTTTGGTTAGCATCAAAGGTAACTTAAAAGTTCTGCTTTCAACTCAAGCCGCCCTCTTCTTTGGCAGCAAGTAAAAGTTTAAAACACTGGTTGTTTTGTTCAGTACTTTTACCCTATTTTCTTCAACATGCTGGCAGTTAACAAACGGTTTGTGTATAACAAAAAAATTAAGTCGCCTGCTGGCGCAGGCTGGGACGCATACACGTGGGCTGCTTCGCATTTTAGCCCACGCGTCTGCGCCCCTTATTTAAAAGTTAGGTGCTTCAATGGAATTCAAACCACTTTTCCATGAACAGGTATTAGAACTCGCTTTAACAATCACAAACGAGTCCTCAACAAAAGTTTATTGGGAAGCCCATAATAAACTTAGAGACATTTGTGAAACTCACGAAAATACAGTGTTGGATCATCCGTTTCAGTGGGAGACTCTTGCGGACTTCACAAGGGATAGTGACGAGCGGCTATCAGCATATTTAAAAGCATTAAATCTCGCTCAACAAAACAGTCAGGTCGAATATATTGCATCAGTTGCCATAGAAATCTCAGAATTATACTTGGCTCAAAATGACAACGAACGAGCATTAACATACTCTACAATAGCAAAGGACGCTGCTCTGCAAATTGACGATGCAGCTCTACAAATGGAAATAGAAGAAATTGAAAAACGGTTATTTTAAAAACGCACCTAACAATCAAATTAAGTCGTGCGCCAGGGCGCACTGGGACACAAACACGTGGGCGGCTTCGCCATTTTCGCCCACGTGTCTGCGCCCCTTATTTGGGCGTTGGTATGACTCCCTTTGTCAACCCTGAACGAGCGCTTCCCTGACACTCTTTCAGCCCATAATTAGCTGTGTTCCTCACTCATATTAAATGAGC
>NZ_JAJALG010000088.1:0-1829 GCF_020515205.1 Alteromonas sp. McT4-15 | reverse complement strand
AAACTAAAACGAACCCCCAAAGCTGTTGTAAAAAAGAGCTGCACTTTGGCCTGATTTTTACTAAAAAATGGGTGGTGTATAACTTTTAAATAAGGGGCGATAATGCGTAGGGCATAATAGCGAAGCGGCCCTGCGTGTTAGCGTCCCAGTGGGCTTTAGCCCACGACTTAATTTTTTTGTTAGGTGCGTGCAAATTCAACCACCAATATAATGATTAGACTTATGAATGCCAAAGCATAAAACGTGCGCCCTGCGTTTTCAGAGTTACTCTTGTTTACGTTTTCTTTGGTTTTAGCTTTTTTACCGGCAATAGCAACAAAACCGAAGATTGGGGCAATCAAGTAAAAAAGCCCGAACAAGGGGCTACCAAAAGATAGGTCTTTGAATAGTGCTTGGCATTCACTATAGCAATAACTTCCTCTGGCTGCGGCATCCATGGATACAAAAACAGACGTAAAGAGAGCTAAGAAAAGAAAATATCTGATAGTTAATCCTTTAGCACCTAACGCCCCAACTTTGGGGCACAAATACATGGGCTAAAATAACGAGCGAAGCGAGGGAGCCCATGTATTTGTGTCCCAGCGAACGCAGTGAGCGCCAACAGTTGTTTGTTAGCTGCATATGCTGATTAAACCGCAATTATTAATGTTAAACAGACAATAATTAGCCAACCATAAATACTAAAGTACTTGAGCATATCAGATTGCAACATAGGCAAGTAGTTTTGACTGAACTCTGCTGCTACACGTGGAAACATAGCAATACCGAAGCCAATGCTAGGAAACAAAAAGAAAAACATAAAGCGGGGATCGCGAATAGTCGAAACTGGTTCATAGAAGGAATAAATGCCTGATTTACCCAAAACTGAAATCATTCCCAAATAGAGCGCAAACAATAAAGAGGCTATTTTTTCAGCCCGCCCCCAAATCTTGGGGTCGTCAAAAGTGCCATATTCGTTTAAATGACGTACAGCAAAAAAAGACGGAATAGAAATTAAAACAACTGTTGAGATTAATGTTTCCATATTTGCAGCTAACTTTTCAATAACGGGCGCAGGCACGTAGGGCATAATGGCGAAGCCGCCCTGCGTGTATGCGTCCCAGCGAACGAAGTGAGCGAGTTTATTGAGTTGTTATGTACGTGCCAATTACAACCGTACAAACTTTGGAACCTTATTTTTTAAAAGGCGAACAAGCTCGGGCTGCATACGCTCGTAGTTGTCAGGTATGTCCAAGCACGCCAGTTTTTTACCTTTAAGTAGATCTTTGTACTTTTTGGAGACCTTATTTCTGTGAGATTTTTCCATAACTAAAATGGCGTCGGCCCATTCAATAAGGTCGCCTGAAAGCGGTGTTTCCGCATCTGCATTAGTGCCGCATCCAATTGCGTTGATTCCTTCATATTCAGAAAAGACTTCTTCACCTGTCGGGCTACGCAAACGATTTTCTGAACAAACAAATAATAGGTTCATATTTCCTTAAGTACATAACTTTTAAATAAGGGGCGCATGCGCGTGGGCTACAATGCGAAGCAGCCCACGTGTATGCGTCCCAACGAACAAAGTGAGTGACTTAATTTTTTTGTTATACACAAACCGTTTGTTAACTGCCAGCATGTTGAAGAAAATAGGGTAAAAGCACTGAGCAAAACAACCAGTGATTTTAACTTTAGCAAGCTGCCAGAAAAGAGGGCGGCTTGAGTTGAAAAGCGGTGTTTTCAAGCTTTCTTCGATGCTGACCGAAAACTAAAACGAACCCCCAAAGCTGTTGTAAAAAAGAGCTGCACTTTGGCCTGATTTTTACTAAAAAATGGGTGGTGTATAACTTTTA
>NZ_JAJALG010000087.1:0-1872 GCF_020515205.1 Alteromonas sp. McT4-15 | reverse complement strand
ATAAAAAAATCCGATGGCAAATGCTCATCGGATTTTTACATCTATAAAAGATCGGTCAACCGATCGCTAAAACTTTTCTTAACTGATCGGCATTAGCCTTCGGGCCCTTTTTTGTTGGCTGCCTACATCAAAAAACTAAGCTAGACAGAGGACTAACCACACCATTAGCACCTTGCTGTAATATATGCGTATATATCTGCGTAGTGCGCACATCGGCATGACCAAGTTGATCTTGTACCGTTCTTATATCTGCTCCCGACTGCAATAGATGAGTTGCAAAAGAATGCCTTAGCGTATGAGGAGTGACATGCTTAATAATGCCTGCATCATTTGCTGCCCGCGTAACAGCCCTTTGTATTTGCTTTTCGTCGATATGATGCCTTCGCAGCAATTTACTTTCAGGATCGGTACTGAGCTTTGCGGCGGGAAACAAATACTGCCACTCAATGGTTTTGTTGCGCTGTTGGTATTTCTTTCTTAACGCATGGGGTATCCAGGCGCCAGCAAATTCTGGAACCAATAAGTCTCTAGCGAGTAGCTTTTCACTTTCGCTAATATGGTTTCTTAACAACGGGAGTAGCGATTCAGACAAGGTTACAACACGGTGTTTTCCCCCTTTCCCAAACCAGATGCGCACACATTTATAATCAAAGTCGATATCGCCCACCCGCAAGCGCGTACATTCCATTAATCGAAGCCCACTGCCATACAACAATGCTACCGCCAAATAATGATGGGTAGGTATGCGGCCCAATAGCGCTTTTACTTCAAGCTGTGTAAGCACTACAGGCAGTTTTCGCTCGCGCCCACTTCCCACAAAATTCATATCTTCGGGAAGCGGTTGGTCGAGATACTTATTATATAAAAATACCAACGCATTGAGCGCTGTAGCCTGCGTAGAACGCGAGTTCTTTCGCCTTGTTGATAAATGCGTTAGATACGCTTCAACGTGCACAGAATCTAAGTCCTTAGGATGCTGAAAATTATTAAAACGAATATAATCGGTAATCCAGTTGAGGTATGTTTGTATAGTACGTTTTGCATAACGCTTCAGCATCATGTGATCATAAAGCGTTTGAATAAAGGTTGATTTCATGGCTTGCTCCTAAGTAGAAGCAGTTTACGCAATAAAACTTTCCCAAATAACTGATCACAACGCCAGTTTTGAGCAGATAAAACGCATGAAAAACACCAAATTCACCTGCAAGTCGTTTTGGTGTTTTTAAACTTTGCGCTAAAAACACCAAAAGTGAAATTTAGTAGATGTTGTAGTAGTTTATGGTTTAACCTTATGAAAGCTCAAACGGGCAAAAACCCCGATCCGGTTCGGGAAATCGTCCCGTTTTGGGGACGATTAAATTGTTATATGCCTGAATCGTGATGAATAAATTTTTGCTCAAGAGTATTTTTATATGGGTACTAGTTCTGGTAGCAATTTATTTGTTAGCCGATTTGCTATTTTTCCGGGGTTACCTTATTGAGACGAGAATAGGTGTTGTAGAACAAGTCTCCTCCGGTATACCCAAAGCAAGTGGCGCTGGGCCAGTGATTCATTATGCGAATGTAAAACTCGATAGCGGCGAGTATTTAAAGGTGGTTTGTGAGCCTATATGCGACTTAGATTCAAAGGTTAAGGTGTCGTCATATAAGCCTTTTTTGGGAAGCGGTATAAATTATTATGCAACCGGCATATAACAAACAAATTATGACACTCGCTGCCGCTCGCTGGGACGCAAACACGCAGGCGGCTTCGCCATTGTCGCCTGCGCGTCCGCGCCCCATATTTGGAAGTTAGGTACTCATGAATAAATTTCAATTCTTGAGTGAAACAGAAATCAAAAATTTTAGACTGATTTTTGTTGGAATTTTCGC
>NZ_JAJALG010000086.1:0-2011 GCF_020515205.1 Alteromonas sp. McT4-15 | reverse complement strand
GGGGTTCTAGGGATTTTCCCCTCTAAAAAGACATAATCCTCTGTAGACCACACCAATAAATGGCTGCGGAGGTGGTTTACTTTCAGCTTGGAGCCTAATCATCCACTATCGGCCTTGTTATTTCGCCAATATTGGGCAATTTCCCAGTATTAGTGAAGTTATACGTTCCGCTTAAGTTGATATTTTGCCACGCAACGGGCGAAACAGCACGAGTGATACCCGCTTTCTCTTCATCTCCTCTCGCTTCAAAGTGTCCCAGCAGATGACTCAGTATCGCGGAGTTGAAGTAGATGATCGCGTTGGCAAGCAATCTTGCACATTCATTCCAGATAGCGATTTCACTCTCGTTTTTGCCTCGGAACTGATCGCCATTCACCGACGCAATAGCCCGTCTCAGGAAGTGCCACGCTTCTCCCCGGTTAAGGGCACGCTGAACGTACTGCCGCAAACTGGCATTGTCTATGTAATCCAGTAAATATTGCGCTTTGACCAGTCGATTATACTCCGTCAGCGCCTGTAATGTCGGGTGCCCCGAAGGATAACCAGACAACTTTCTTACCAGCATTGCCTGTGTCGTTCGCTTTGTCTGAAGTGACAGAACAATGCGCCTAATATCCTGCCATCCCGTTTCGATGACATTCGTCCTGATGGGCTTTTTCAGGGCAAGGTTGGTGCCGCCGTGTTCATTTTCAGTTACGTCAAACAGATCATTGATGACACTACTGAACTGCGCGTATCGCGGTGCAAAACTGTAACCGCATAGATCCAGTAAGGCGAAGTTAACATGATTGACACCGTGTGTATCTGTCGAGAGTACGTCAGGTTTGATTTCACTGCTGTTGGATTGTAACAGGTCATAAATATAGTGTGATTCGTGCTCGTTGGAACCGATGATCCGAGCATTGAGGGCGCTGTGGTTGGCCACCAGTGTCATGGCCGTGATCCCTTTGTTGGTGCCGAAATACTTAGAGGAGTACCGGGTTTTAAAGGTTTCCAGATGGGTTTCGAATTTCTGACCATCCGCACTGGCATGCAGCTGGTCCTCCTGAATATGGTAGTGGCGGAAGATGGGTAGCGCTGCAACCGCATTATTGATCACGTCGCTGGCGTCATGCAGCGTTTCAGGCCGGATATAGTTGGCCTGCACCGTACTCAGGTGTTCATAGCTTCGATCGGAGATCTGCGCCATGCCATACACACCACGGTGAGTGGCGTTGGCAATCAGAATGGCCAGTAAATCATCCTGATGAGTGAACCCTTGTTTTTGTATCGGAAGTACATGAGTCAGACATTTCATGAACCCGGTTTCGCGCTCTACATACCGCAGTACATCCGCGATACCGACCGGTTGCATTCGCTTAAAAAAGGGATTGTTGACCAGAGATGTAGCGCTTTTGGTCGGCAGACGCCAGCGGGTACCGGTACGATTTTTCATGATCACATTTCGATTGTCTCCCTCATCAATATGGAGAGCAACGTCTTTGAGTGCACTTTCCAGCCGGTGTTGTTTCTCCTGTAACAATAACTCTGCGGGCTGTTTTAGTCTGTCCAGTGTTGATGAGGCCAGCAAGGTATCCTGCGATGTCTGGGGGATCAGGTCGTCTTCCAGTGCGCGGTATTTGGTAACATTTGGCAAATAAATGCGTCCATTCAGTCGTGAGGTTAACTGCCGGTAGAGCAGCCATTCGTAACGTTGCGGGTTAACGTTATCCTGTTTAACCAACCATGGGAGGTGCTTTTTCGGGATGAGCGACGTATCCATCGTCTTCAGTGGTCCACCGAATGCGATTTCCGTCTGCATCTGTTGAAGTTGGGCGACGACGGCTTCTGAGCCTTTACCGGCCTCACATTCAAGGCACAAGAACACCTGCCTTAACAGTTGCTCCAGGAGATTGCATTGTTCATCGTAATGTTGCCACTGGTACTCTTCCACGGTCCGTTTCTGTTTTTTCAGGTAAAGGCAGAGGGTCTGGATATCCCTGTCATTCATGACCTTCAATGCCTGTTGTCT
>NZ_JAJALG010000085.1:0-2014 GCF_020515205.1 Alteromonas sp. McT4-15 | reverse complement strand
GTTTTTGGCGAAAGATCTGATCACCAAACGTCATGAATGTTCCCTTTATTTTTTATCTTACTGAATTTTAGTCATTATTTGTGGGGATACCTCAGGGTCTACACCTATTTCACAGCGGGACACGCAGTAAGTGGTATTACACTGAACGACGAATTGCCCGTACCAGTGAGTAAAATAAAAGAAGATATACGCGAAAATATGCCGTCATTTGTGCGCGCTCGCCCTTCTTTTCAGTGGGACAGCGGTAATGGCGGTGGCGTTCGCGTAACATTACTTGGCGAATCCTCAGAAACTCTACTATCAATATCAGAGCAAATTATTCCTATCCTTGCCAATATTGATGGGTTGGAAGATGTAAAAGCAGATACGGGCTCTACCCGCGATGAAGTGCAAATTCGCGTTGATAGAGAAAAAGCTAATCGCTTTGGTATTCAGGTCGATACTGTCGCGAATTTGGTTGCTACCGCCCTACGCGGTAATAACCTTAGGACATTTCGCTACGGTGATGCCGGTGAGGTGGATGTGCAATTAAAGTTTGGTAGCGATGTTCAAGCGTCACTCAGTGAACTTAAAAACATCAATATTGGCTTTGCTCAGGGACAGTCTATCAACCTGAATATGATCGCTGATTTTACGGTTAAACCTCAGTTATCGCAAATAAACCGCAACTACCGCCAAACCGCGTTAGCTATTGGGGCAAATTTAGAAGGTGAAACCACCACTGAACAGGCCCGTGCGCGTATTGAACAAGTACTGTCTAACATCGAATTGCCAACAGGTTATAAGTGGACCCTAGATGGCAGCTTCTCGCGTCAAGACGAAGCGTTTGCAGTAATGCAAATGAACATGTTGTTGGCGCTTTGCATGATATACGTGGTAATGGCCGCGCTGTTTGAATCGCTTGTTTTACCCACATCAGTGATTACATCGTTACTGTTCTCATTTACGGGCGTATTTTGGGCGTTTATGGTAACCGGTACTCCCATGTCCGTTATGGGGCTAATTGGTATGCTGATACTAATGGGCATAGTCGTCAATAATGGTATTGTGCTTGTAGATCGTATCAATCAACTGGTCAATGAGGGCTTGTCGCTCTATGACGCAGTACTAGAAGGTTGTATGACACGTATTCGACCTATCCTGATGACTGTTGCCACTACGGTTCTTGGACTCATTCCACTGGCAATGGGCAGTACGCGCATTGGTGGTGATGGCCCACCCTATTCCCCAATGGCTATCGCTATCATTGGTGGCTTAGTATTTTCCACAGTAACGAGTTTATTCTTAGTTCCATTGGCCTATGTTCTGCTGCTGAAACTGCGCTTTAAAACACAGCGACTCTTTAACGCTAGCAAAGCGCGCGTAGAACGCTTGGTAAAGGTGTGAATCAATAGAGGATACTAATAGAAGCGGGTTGGCATGACATACACACTAGGTGTTTGTTCTGCTAACCCGCTTTTTTTATGGCTGGTGGGGTTTAACACTACCACCCGCTTAACTGCGCGACGTTAGATATTCATAAACCGCATTGGCATCGCGTTCAACTGAAAACTCAATTAGACTGCTGCCGTTACAGGTTAATCCTTCTTCTGATGTTACCATGCGCAACACCTCGCGTTGACTTGCACCAATGCGACCTACATTGCGTGATAAACTAGAGCGAAGTACTTTAATATCGTCATTAACGATTGCTTTGCAGAACCCTGCAAATTGTGTCTCACCCACAAAACGTACATCTTTTTGTGGCGCCGCAGCGCTGACACTGAATGTAATTGCTGAACTCACCAATAACGCTGAAAGGGTTATGAGTGTTTTCGACCGTTTTTCGATTTTGTGTTTCATAGTGCTGTCCTATTTCATTAATAAAGCTGAATATCGAGGCTGAATATCGAGTTAGTACCGTAATCGTGAATAGCAATGCGCCAGACACACTTAATTTATGCACCAATAACTAGGATTTTGCTGTTGAAAGAATGTGGCAGGACAGTAAAAATTCAGTAAAACAGTATGTTAC
>NZ_JAJALG010000084.1:0-2055 GCF_020515205.1 Alteromonas sp. McT4-15 | reverse complement strand
ATAAACCAGCGCCGGGCATTTTTATCCAGGAAAGGAACATGGACATGAAGATCAAGCCTTCCTGAACGTAATAATGCTTCATCAAGTTTATCCAGCCGATTGGTAGCCGCGACAATAAAAACCGCGCCTTTATTTGGCTATTTGCATTCTAAGGTTGGAAATCAGCTTTTCTGCCAAGGCAATGAAAAGGCTCAGTTGGTTGGAAGCTAAAGTATGAGGGGCTGCATTGTACGTTTTTCGGACCTTGAGACTATAAATTTCCCACCCTATTGATCAGTAGATTTACATTAAAATCATATACACACTGTGATGCCAATTCAAGATAAAGGCGCCATTGCTAGTAACTCACTCTCATACCTATAAACGACATCGTCCAGAGCAGACGTTACTGTATCAATTGGTCGAACGCCACTACCCAGAATTTCAGAAGCAGCTTTCACAAAAAGGGAAGTCGTTACCACTTCATGTGGTAAAAGAGTTTGAAGAGTTTCTTAGGTGTGGTCGGCTTGAGCATGGTTTTTTGCGTGTAGTTTGTGACGACTGCAAGCATGAGAAACTGCTGGCGTTCAGCTGCAAACGCAGGGGATTTTGCCCAAGTTGCGGTGCAAGAAGGATGGCAGAAAGTGCCAAGTTGTTAGTTGAAGATGTTCTTCACGGTTACCCTGTACGCCAATGGGTATTGAGTTTACCCATCCCGCTTCGTCTACTTCTAGCTAGGTATCCCAAACACTTAAGTAAAATCATGCAAATCATTCATCGTGCTATTTCTTGCGATATTGTGCATCGGGCTGGGTATCTTAAGAAGCAAGCAAACACAGGAGCGGTGACTTACATTCAGCGATTTGGTAGTGCACTGAATCTCAATATTCACTTTCACATGCTCTTTTTGGAAGGCGTTATCACTCAGGAGTGTGGACAGTCCAAATTCAAGTGCGTTAAAGCACCAAACCACAATGATATGGAAACCCTCGTGAATGTCATTAGCCATCGCATCGCGACCTACTTGGAGAAGGCCGGGCTCGTTCAACGGGATATGGACAACACATTTCTCGATTTACCCATGGATGACGAAGATAGTTTACTGCCCTTGCAAGCAGCCTCTGTCAATTACCGCATTGCTGTAGGACCAGATACAGGCAAAAAAGTCTTTGCCTTGCAAACCTTACCTGCCAAAGACGAACAACATTACGGTCAATTAGCTCAAATAAACGGTTTTAGCTTACACGCTGGGGTGTTTGCAGACAGCCATCAAACTGACAAACTGGAAAGGCTATGCAGATATATCTCAAGGCCAGCGTTAAGCGAGCAACGATTGAGTCTAACCGATTCAGGAAAAGTAAGATATCAACTGAAAACTCCCTATCAAGACGGTACCACACATGTCTTTTTTACTCCCTTGGATTTCATAGGCAAGCTCGCGGCACTGGTGCCAGTGCCGAGGCTAAACCTTACGAGGTTTTATGGCGTGTTTGCTCCCAATGCTAAGGTGCGTGCCGAGGTAACGGCTTCACAACGCGGTAAGAATAGCCCTCGCTTAGCAGAGCATCTGAAAGATTCAGATAAACCATACCATGCGCGAAGCATGTCGTGGGCACAAAGGTTAAAAAGAGTATTCAATATTGACATCACAGTCTGTGAGGCTTGTGAAAAAACCAACGTCAAAATTATTACTTGTATTACGGATCCGGCTGTTATCCATAAGATTTTGGCGCACCTTGACAAGCAGACTCTTCTTGAAGCAAAAAACGATTCTCTAATGCCGCCACTTCGAGCTCCACCAGCCACAGCCTCATTCAGTGACTACATCATTCAACGCGACTTCGATTTTGGCGCATGAAGCACAAAAAACAGACCATCACTTGAACATGCAACATGTTGAGGTAAGGGCTTTCACATATCTCATTGCGGATTTCAGTACCAAAGACCAGTTATATTGCGTCTATCTTGATGACAACTACTTCACTGATTCCTGAAAAGTACCCATTTGACACACGTGCAACTGGCCTTAAATACAGCTGACACAGTGGGTAGTACATAGCGTTAATATTTCTTATA
>NZ_JAJALG010000083.1:0-2118 GCF_020515205.1 Alteromonas sp. McT4-15 | reverse complement strand
TTAAGCATCTTTTGATTCCTCGTCAGCCTTTCTCATAACATGGTTAATAGACTGCCAAGAACCTAGACCAGCATGGTTATATTCACCGCCATTTTGCTTGTAAATCTCCTTAATTTTAGTGTCAAAAAGCTTGTCGCATTGCTCAGCTAATGCCTCTCTGTCTGCCTTTTCCAGTGAAGTGAAAAGACTAAAGGCTGCATGGTTAAGCGCCTCTTCAACAATAGACGCGCGACTAGTGTTAAAACGAGATGCAATAGCATCAATCATCTGAAGATTTTTAAGTTCAATATTCGCAGTGAAACGAACAGTTTCAAGCTCCTGAGCAGATGAATCGGCATCGGCCATGTAGAACTCCTTAATCATTTTTGAAAAGTAATCGTTTAGCATAATGAATCTCTCTTGAATTTAATTTGATGTTTTAGCTGATTCAGCTGGATTCAATATAGATTCATTTTTTAATTCATGCAAGAAGCTTCGCTTCGGTTCAGCAAGGAGGGGGTCAGCTACGTAATTTTTTTACGTAAAGCAGCCCTGTTACGTAAAAAGGAAATTTTGAAGGGAGCAAGGTCACCGCTCGTGCCTCGCTGCATTCTCCAGAGAAGGAACCCTCCCGTAAACGGGTCCCTCCCTCGCTGGAGAATTAGGCTTCGACGTGCTTAGTTGAATCCAGAGTAAAGTTCTGGCCTATGTACTTGTAGATTAGCTCGATGTAAGGCTCGTCCTCTAACGAGTCCTCGTTAAGGTTTTCCGGAACCTCAACACCTCTAAAGCTTCCAAAAGAGCCCTGTAAACGCTTCCCTTGCAGGAAAGCGTAAGCTTCAACAGTTTGTGCAGGTGTAAGCTCTGAGAATTTAAGCGCGTATTTGAAAACCTCAATGAAGCCCTCTACGGGGTCTCCAGTGATAGGCCTAATATCAACTATGAACGAATCACCTGTGATATTTTTCCAGTCCTTGGAAAGCTTAGAGGACTTAGGCGAAAGTGGATCGAAATCCACTTTCTCAGACTTAGGCACCATAACAACCATGTGTATGTGAGGATGCCAGCCATGATCTGAGTGGGTTAGTTCGTAGCTGTATACCGCGCCGTCTATCTTGCAAAACTCGTTAAAGCCATTGCCTCTAGAAGCGTAATTCCTACGAGATTTAAGAATAGACTTCATAGAATTTTGGAGATGGGTAAAGCGCTCTGGCAAATCTTTACCATTCTTCACAGTCAAAGTGAGCAAATAAGGCTCTAAATCGCTCTGTGAGGCGATTATCTCTTTGAACTTGTCAAGATATGCCCTAACGGACTTTGCGGCTCTCCTGATGGCACAGGGAGCGCACAATAAGTGCTTTTTGCATGAGGTTGCTCTGATAAGCCTGGTCTCGTCTATCTGATAGTAATTGTGAAATACGAGGTAATTAAAACAATCACCCACGTTAGAGATCACTTTTTGATAGTCGATTAAGCCAACCTTAGGCGGCTTAGCGTTACCGCTTGAGATATCTCTCAAATGGTTTAATATTACTCCTTGTCTCCGCTTAGCAATCGTGTACTTATCGATTCGCTCATGCAAAGACAGAGATTCGGAACCCTTGTTTGCAGTCTTGCCCGCCAAAGCTTCGCTGCACAAGGGTTTTTCTTTGTCTGTCATATTATTTTTTCCCTTAAGTGGAGTCACTTTATTTACATGTATCAAGTAAAGCAAGAGAAACACCTCCAGACACTCGCCTCACGCGAGGGGCTGGAGGATGTTATCTCTATGCTTTTGAAACGGGCGAAACGCCCTGAGGTATGAAGAAAGAAACGCTTTTGCCAGTAGCAAAAACGCCAATGGTGAAAGTGATAACTTGACCTAGATATGGCTCAAAGTTTTTTATATCCCGAGTGGTAAGCGTAAACATGTCCATTCGCTTGTCACCGTCTGGAAGTTCAACTTCACCAAGAACCTGAATCTTATCTTGGCCTCCATACTCTTTTCCGTCCTTTTCACGCTTTGGTTGCTTGAAAATATTAATGAGTTGGCCTGTAAGATTAAGCATCTTTTGATTCCTCGTCAGCCTTTCTCATAACATGGTTAATAGACTGCCAAGAACCTAGACCAGCATGGTTATATTCACCGCCATTTTGCTT
>NZ_JAJALG010000082.1:0-2151 GCF_020515205.1 Alteromonas sp. McT4-15 | reverse complement strand
TGCTTCTAAGCCTAACGTCGCTAAATCAATATCCGCGTGCGTGGTGGCTGAAAACTCAGACACCGGAGAAAAAGACAATGCTCCCATGCCTTTATCACCGACAAAGGCCAGTCTATCCATCGCCGTTAATTGATTAGGTAGGATGCCCTTTTGCCGAAAAATACGATCTTGTAACAGCATGCCCCAGCCATCGGGTAAACAATCTCCAAATACGCCATGTACACCTTGGTGCGGCGCTTTAGGAGCGACTTGAACTTGCGCGTTCGCATGCAAGGTAAAAGGTGATAAGTTGCCAAACTGCTGCAAATAGCTGTCTGCATACTGGAAAAAAACGCCTTGCCGATTCTGCGCCAAGACCCCTACTGCAACCTGCTCACCTGAACTTAAGGTGCGAGTCACGGCGAGTTTTTGAATGGGTTTAAAACTCATCTTTTAGCACCTCATCAATACTAGAGGGCATAGTGACCCGTTCTTTGCTAGGTTGTGTGAGTTGATAGAGCCTCTCTAGCGAATCAAGGGTCTGCCATAGCAACAGCAATTGGCGAAATGAAATTTGCCCGGTCAGCTCAAATTTCTTAATGGTGGCCGCAGGTACGCAGCTTCGCTCAGCAAGCGCCGCTCGTGACAGCTTTGCCTGCTTTCGTAACTCACGTAAATAAGCCGCATAGGCGTGGCTTACATCGGTATCATCAAGTAAGGTAAATTTCATCCGCAAAGGCCAAATGGATACAGTCATATCCATTATAGCGAAATAAAACAGAAAGTGGATATTATTGTATCCATTATTAAATAAAGTGTTGAAAAAATTACTCGATAAAGCCCTTCAAAACTGCTATGTTTTAGCTCTAACAGCAGCAAAAAAACGGCACTGTTTTTCCATTGCTAACCACTAAGATTTAGTAAAAGCCACAGGCAAGTGGTGGGCAGTTTGGTGGGCAAACAGGCATTTTTGAACGGTTTCTTTTCGGTAACTTATTGATTTTTTGAGGGTCTAGTCCGCTGCTCAATGAGCAGATCCAGAATATAGAATAGTTTTTACCTGCCCATGGATATCTTAGAAGCCCTGTTATTTTCTTATAGGTACAGGGCTTTTTATTTTCCCCGTCCAAATCGGTTTGCAGATGCCCCTTCTTACAATCATTGAAAAAGCGCTGCATTTTCTTGTTTTCGCTGTTCCAACGTTTTAGCAATTGCAGATAAGGTGGTTTTGCTAACTCCTTGCTGCTTTGCAAGATATGAAAAATGACCGAGGGCTTCTGCGACTTCTTCAATTACTTGCCTTGCATCATGCCAACTCCCATAGCCAGCACTGCTCGCTAGTTTTTGTATCACCTTAAGCGGTGGCGCTTTGCCATAACCACCGAACGCAGTGGCGTGTTCATTAAATGGATGTGGGCTGTAAGTAACATCGTAAAAAGGTGCTGGACTCCATTGACCGTCATCCGCTTGCAAAAACGCCCAGTTTTTACTGTGATCGTCTTGATTAGACGACAGCAGGTTAAAAACGGCACGGCGAAATTGCAGTTGTCCAGCAGCCGGAGATTTACACAACTGACGACTAGCTTTAATTAAGTCAATATAATCTAAACTTGGTGTTCGAAAGTCTGCATCCAACAGTCCGCACGCGCTATGCATATGCAAGCGGCCTGAACTGCCTTTTCCGGCTAAGTCGGTATGTTCAGCAACATAATCAAAACGTTTGAGTGCTAACCAAGCAGGTGCACCGCTTGCTAGTGGTGCTTCAATGAGCTGCCAAATCGGCGGTTTGCACTTTGCTTGCTCGGCCATTTGCAAGTACACAGCCTCACACAAACCTTCTTCATGGCCAAGTGCGAGATTTTTAGAGGTAAACTTCACCAGCCAAGCCTCATCTCCAAGCTGAGCGAAGGTTCGACAATGCTGAGTTTCCCCTGCAGGCATATAAATTTGTGCCTTAGGTCTGGCCCCACCAGAACTACCTCCGGCGACTAATGCGGCCAACACCTGTTGCGTATGCCCATCTAACTCACCGTGATTATCATCCATATAATCTGACATCGAAGAATCGAACAACGTTTGTGCTTCTAAGCCTAACGTCGCTAAATCAATATCCGCGTGCGTGGTGGCTGAAAACTCAGACACCGGAGAAAAAGACAATGCTCCCATGCCTTT
>NZ_JAJALG010000081.1:0-2307 GCF_020515205.1 Alteromonas sp. McT4-15 | reverse complement strand
AGGGGCGCAGACGCGTGGGCTATAATGCGAAGCAGCCCACGTGTATGCGTCCCAGCCTGCGCTAGCAGGCGACTTAATTTTTTTGTTATACACAAACCGATTGTTAACTGCCAGCATGTTGAAGAAAATAGGGTAAAAGTACCGAACAAAACAACAAGCGTTCTAAACTTGTACTAGCTGTAAAAGAAGAGTGCTGCCTGAGTTGAAAAGCAGAGCTTTTTCGCCACCTTCGATGCTAACCAAAAACTAAAACGAACCCCTAAAGCCGTTGTAAAAAAGCGCTGAACTTTGGCCTGATTTTTACTAAAAAATGGGTGGTGTATAACTTTTAAATAAGGGGCGATAACACGTAGGGCATAATAGCGAAGCGGCCCTGCGTGTTAGCGTCCCAGCCTGCGCCAGCAGGCGACTTAATTTTTTTGTTATGTGGCATCTATAAACTGCCTATAAGTTGGCTCTTTTTTACTATTCATAAGGTTTGCGGCGTTCACCAAGTGTTGCCAAAACTCTTTAGACGGAGAAGGATTGTCCACTATAACTCCATCTAGTTCTTCCATCGCCAACCGAAGCTCGTTATGACTGAGATACTCTAAGAAATCTACTTCTCTATAACCAAAATCAGATTGTTTGATATTCTTTGGAAGGAGTTGATGAGCTTGCCAAAGTTCATTTTCAATTAGCTTCCATTTCATCAACTTATCCATAAAATTCCTGTGACACATAACTTTTAAATAAGGGGCGCTGGCACGTAGGGCATAATAGCGAAGCGGCCCTGCGTGTTAGCGTCCCAACGAGCGACAGCGAGTGACTTTATTTGTTTGTTATGCGTCATTGCTGCCCCAGCCAATTTTGATGTCTGGAATCTTAGCGGTGATTAAGTTTGAGAGCTCGATTACCAACCCGCTGTCTAAGTCCGGATTTGCTGCTATAAATAGCGTTCTAGCCTCACATTGGTCTAGCCCTTTACCCAAGCGAGAAATGAATTCGCTTAATAAAATGTCTTCGCCGTTTAAATTAACCACTGTGTTAGATTTTAAAATAATCGCATGGTGACCACATGTGGCTAATCCACAAATAACCCGGTCATGATTAACAGTATTCACTACGAGTGCTTTTTCTTTTGGCATGAAAGAAAGGTACGCGAAACACATTAATAAACCTAGAAGGATGGCTATAAATCCATATTGAGCATGGTTACTCATAGAAGTGTCCTTGACGCATAACTTCCAAATATGGGGCGCAGACACGTGTGCAATAATGGCGAAGCCGCGCACGTGTTTGCGTCCCAGCGAGCGACAGCGAGTGCCATAATTTGTTTGTAATGTGCGTTCACCTAATTCCTTGTAGTAGTGCTCATAATTTAGAGCTACAACAGACGAAAATATGATGTAAAAGACGAAGGCTATAATGGTGCTAGTAAACAACAATATTCCGAGGCTCAAGACAATGCAACTAGCAATACGTACCCACAACTTTTTTGAATTTGTAAATGTAAGTTTGAGTTCTTTGTTGGTAGTGACGATTGCCCAAGATGCTAAAAGGCCAAGAGGAAGCCAAAGTAGATATGCGATGTTTTGAACAGCCATCATTATCGGGATAACTGGAGCGATTAAAACTAGGTTGTTTAAGTAAGAGTTTTGAAACATCTCTTTATTCTTTAGTTCCCTTTAGCACATAACTTTTCAATAACGGGCGCAGGCACGTAGGGCATAATGGCGAAGCCGCCCTGCGTGTATGCGTCCCAGCGAACGAAGTGAGAGAGTTTATTGAGTTGTTATGCATCATTCTCCAAAACATCCAAGTTGCAGTGAACTAAATCTGCTCCTTCTAGATTAGCGCACTCTGCAAATCCATGTTTTTTCAAAGACTCAATGACGGCGTTATTGGTACTGTAAGTTCCGGTGTTTAAACCATAGTCATTTTTATAGATATCTCTCAGCCGAATATCGTCACGAAACATGAGCGACACTGCAAGAACATATTGAAACTTAGCCGTTTCCTTGTCCTGTAATGAGGCCTCATATAAAACAGTAAGAAGCTTGATTTCATTCCAACGATCTGAAGACAAATTGACAGTCGTAACTAACGCATCTATGTATTCTGAGCTCTTTTTTGAATGTGTAAAATATTTACCTGCTAAGAACGAAAAAACGGCTACTAATATTAAAGCGACAAAAAAGAGTTTATTTTGCATGTTCATCCTGATGCATAGACACAATGACTCCCTGTGAAATGCTAGCCTCCGCATTTTCGTGGGTTAGCTGAAAGCCAGTGCCATAATTAGTTTGCTTAAGACTAAATCATTTG
>NZ_JAJALG010000009.1:0-141316 GCF_020515205.1 Alteromonas sp. McT4-15 | reverse complement strand
ATAAAAAAATCCGATGGCAAATGCTCATCGGATTTTTACATCTATAAAAGATCGGTCAACCGATCGCTAAAACTTTTCTTAACTGATCGGCATTAGGCTAATGCCTCCTTTTTTAAAAATTAAATCATCTTTTTTCTACGAGATGAATAAATGACCATTAACGCCATAGCAAGCAAACCTAAATGAGTTGGCTCAGGAATTGGTGTGCTACCAAAATCCAATGTCTGGCATACAAGTGCATTATCACAAACTTGAACGTTTGAAAACGAAACGAAAGAACCTGACTGGTTTTTGTCGTTATCTAAAACAAATACCATTCTGTCAAACAATCCAGTGATGTAATTGCCTACATCAATAGTAAAATCAACCGCACCGTCACCACTAGCATAGCTGCCAAATGCCGTCAGCGGATTCTCACGAGTAATCTTCGCTATCTGTGTTCCACCAACAAATACGAAGTTATCAATGCTGCCATACGTGTAGGTATCATCTGTTTCAAAACCAATACCATAAAGCTCTGCATTAAGTCCTGTAGCTTCCATTGTGAATTTTAAAATTGATGAGCTAGTTAACGTCACTCCATGAAGAATATCAACCCACCTGTTGCCGCTAATTGTAACTGTACTACCGTTGTCGCTAACAACTTGTGTACCGGTCTTGGTTTGGTTACCCCAGCTTGAAAATGTGTAATCATCAAAATTAACGAAGGACGCATTTGCAACACTGCTAAAGCATAGTGCCGCTGTGATCAGAGCTTGCTTGATAAACTTCATTACTACTTCCTTTGACTAATGCTTAAGGTCAAATACTTCTACTACCATAAATTTAGCAAATATAATGCCAAGCAAATAAAATCTTTTAAATTCAGGCAACTAGAAACATAAAAAAGTGGCTATGTAAAATATTTTGACGCTACCTGTTGGGGCCATGAAGCTGTGCAATCATTGATGCAGCTCTGTCTTTCTCTTTTTTCACTGCTTTTGAAACGGCACCATTGACGGCTTCCTGCTTTTCTAAAGAGTCTAACACTTTGTTGACAAGTTCACCATTAATTAGCTGCTCCAAAGGTATGCCAAATTCAGATAAACCGAGTTGGTTCATAATTCCTTCAGATTTGTGCTCATAATTGAGCGCAAACGCGGGTGTGCCGAAATTCATAGAGATAATGGCACTGTGAAGACGAGTACCTATAGTGATTAAACATTCACTAAGGACCGTTCCCAGCTCTATATCATTAAACTCATCCATTACTACTTTGAATTTGCTCCTATCTTCTATCTGCTTAAGTACTCTGTAAGCAACCATACGATCATCTTTCTGATACCCGTCTATACCCGTACATGTGGAGCAGGCTAAAATTTGAAACCCCTTTGCAATGAGAGTATTACATAGATCAGCGAACGCCTTTTCATAGTTCTCTTGCTTTATTCCGAGCCTTTTATCAAATGGCTTAAGCTCACGCAATGTAATTGCGACGGTATTACCATTTGAAAGAAATGTTTTTATTGCGCTGTTCTCGATAGCAACTTTGCTTGGCCTTACTAACCACGCTGTATCAGCACCCTCCACGTAAGAAGCAGGCAAAGAAAACTTATCTTCCAATAGTTTTTTGCTCACGGACTCTCTAAGACCTAACACTTTTGTTTTGCTAAATACTAACTCTGCAACTTCACAGAACTTTTGGTCTTCAAAAGGGCCAACCGAGTGTCCCATAAAATAAAGTGGCTTTTTCGCTGCTAGTACACATAACGAGTGATGAAACTGCCCTGTTCCATATAAATCAACAAAAAACGAACCACCAACTTGTACGACACAATCGTATTGCTTTATTTCTTCTATATATGCCTTGAACTCAGAGGGTAACCTGTCGTGCACTTCTGTATTTTTAGCTGACGAAATTAATCTTTCTAATAACGCTGGCTTATGAAGCTTATTTTTGACTTTGGCAACTATGCCACCTGAATATTTTTGGTATTTGTAAAGCCAGTCTTTAACAAATGGTCGTGATAACAAAAACTCAGAACTGGTTGGAAATCGAGAGACCAGCGTCAGATCAGCGTTGGGTATCTGGCTTTCTAGCTCTTGAATTAGCCCTCTCAAAATTGCGCCATCGCCCCTATTGCCACATGTGTGATTTCCAATAATTAAAATTTTCATATTTGTTTATCCGTTTTACTTTAGTACATGTGAGACTAGTTGGTCAGTGAGCAAGCTAGCATTAAAGTCCAGCTCGACCTTTTCCCTTGCGTTTTTTCTAATGACGTCAAGATTGTTATTTACTGATATTTCTTTAATTTTTGCTGCTATTGCTTCTACGTTACGTTCTGGAACTAAAAAGCCCGAATAGCCATCTTCAATTAACTCTGGAATACCACTGTGAATTGTTGACAAAACGATAACTCCGCTAGCCATAGCCTCCATCAACGACACAGGTATTCCCTCTTTATCACCTTTACTGTCTTCTACAGAGGGTAAAAGAAAAAGATCTGTTGATTTAAGTTCTGCAGCAACGGCCTCTGGAGGGCACGCACCTTTAAAATTCACTCTATGCGCATTTGGGTGCCCGCATACAATGGCCTTTAGAGTTGGTAGTAGCTGACCGTCTCCGATAATTGAATAGCGACAGTCGATATCACAACTAAGTACCGCTTTAATTGCGTACTCCAACCCTTTTTTCTCTGTTGCTCGCGCGACCGAAAGTATTTGAAGAGGCGTTTCAAGGTTTCTGTTTTGAAATGAGAACGTGTTTATATTGACTCCCATGTGAACGACATCAATACATTTTTCTTTTGCACCAAGGGAAACTAGTGATGCCTTCCAATGTTCACTGATTGGCAAAAGCGTACCCGTTAAACGGCCGTACTCCTCACCCCAAATGGATAATTGGTCATAGCGACTTATTTCATAGCCGTGAAAAATGGTGAGCAATTTCTTGCATTCTAAAAGACCTGCCTGTCTTAAATGGTCAATTACTACTCCATTATTTCCAAAGTGAGCGATGCAGACATCCATATTAATTTTTTGGCTTTTCAGGAACCAAGCGAGACAGAACAGATCTTTTGCCAAAAAGAAATTCTTTTTGGACAAAAAGCCGTAGGCAAGTTTGATTAAATTATGTCGTTTGCCTGAGATGGCGCAATAGAGTGCTCCAAGTAACATGAACAAATAAGAACGCTTCGAGTGAGTTCGAGGGAAAATAGACGTCACCTTATGGTGAGATTCGTCGCCAAATAACGATTCGACCGATTCATTGTCGTAATCGACTGGGTTTACAGCTAAGACATGCACGTCCAAGCCTGCCATCTTAAGATCTCGAACCTGATTAAGTACAAAAGTCTGTGACAAAACAGGAAACGTCCTTACAAAAAAATACACTTTGTTGGAAGGAGACATTTAAAATCCTTTTACTCTGATTAAAGATTGCTTGGGTCCTTTGGTATAAAGGAAGACAGCGGAAGCGACAATACCCGTCAGGCAAGCGACAGCAGCCTCTTGCACAAGAAAGATTTCGGGAATCATCGGTATTGCAAAATATTTAAAAATAATAAGAGGCAGCGCAAAAAGAACGACAATCCAAGCCATATTTTTCGCAGAGTAGATAAAAGGAACCTTAGCAATATGAGCAATAAAATAGTAGCTAACAAAAGGAAATAAAATCAACTGAAACACTGCCATCGACGCCACCAATGATAAAACGCCAAATTGTGATGATGTATAAATGACTATTGTATTTGGTATCAAAAGCGCGATGTTCCACATAAAGTTACGCTTCGTCATTCCAGTGGCCTGTACAAGCGGGCCAACGAGGTTTGAACTTGCCACGCGAACAAACCAAAACGCTGCCAGACATGACAAAACCCACGAGTATTCCTCGTAAGATTCACCAAACACGAGAACCAACACTAAGTCAGAAAAGATAATAATCGGTACGTAGATCAGCGCTAATATAAAGAGCTGCAGAATATAGAAATCTTGATAGACACGCTGCAGGGTTTGTTTTACCTGCTTTACTTCGGCAAATGCCGGTAACGCCACCTTACCTACAACTGGCTGTAGTGCCTGGGCTGGGCGGCTCGCTAGTTGTTTTACCACATGATAAACCCCCATTTGGGCAGCGGGTAAGGTGATGGCTAAAATCATTACGTCGAGTTGCTTTCGGACAATATTGAGTGACTGAGAGCCAAAATCAAAGATACCGTAACTAAATGCTTCTTTGTAAACGCTAGTATCAACATGATGTGAGAGCTTTACATGCTTTCCGAGAAATATGATAAACCCAATTAAACGTAAAACCTGATAAATGACCACCGCTCCCACTAAGCATAATAGCTCTAACTCTGCGTTGGTTATTGCAAAAATAAAGGATCCAATCTTTGCAGCAATATCAATTTGAGCGATAGTTTGGTGTTCAAAGTGCTTCATCCCTACGGCTTGATATTGAGAAGATAGTGAAGAAATAACAAGTAAAATGGTGGCTAGTCGGAGTTCTTGGACAATAGCGTCATAGCCAAATTGCGTCGCAATAAATGGCGCTAAGATATATAACAACCCGCTAAAAATAGCCCCTATAGCAAGGGCAAGAAAATAAATTGCGTTAGACGTTTTTTCGTCCACATCACTTTTATAGATTAGAAAGTTTGAAATTCCACCGAGGGCAAACGCCACAAATATTTCGAGAATTAAGTTTACTATTGCAAACTGACCAAAAACACTTGGCGCAAGAATTCTAACCAATATTGCTAATTGCAGCATGGTTAAAGATAGATTTACTATCGTAGAAATGGAAGTCCACGATGTCGCCTTAATAAGTCTACTCACAAAATATCCTAATATCCTTGTCGGATCTTACTTTGAGAATGTTTTAATTCTCTTGAATTGGTTTAGCTCACCACATAGATAACTTGATTTACATAAACGACAGACAGTCAAATTCGATATAGCTGCTGTCATCCAAATCGCGTAAATCTTAAGTTAATGCATTTATTCACACCTTGGGGCGGCGTTTAAAAATGCTACGCTTTCAAGCCATCTACATAGCCGAATGTGACATCCGAAATACTTTCCCAGTCGTACTTTTCTAAATAATCGCTGCGATTTAGTGTGAGATTGAGCTCATCAAGACCAGAGAGCTTTTTTGACAGCTCGTAAACATTGCCTACGGGAAAGTAGCAATCTTTTGGCGCTTCAATATCGATATTAGGTGAAATATCACTTAGCAAAACAGGGCACCCTGCGCTGATTGCCTCAAGCGCTACAATAGGCAACCCCTCGTGATAAGAAGGCAACACAAAAACCTTTGCATGCTGATAAAGGGCTTTTAATTCATCTCCGCCCCGACGGTTAGCAAAAATCACATTGTCGGTTGCAGCTTCCCTCAACGTGTTAGAATAAGCACTATGGTGGTCAGTATCACCCACTATCACCAGCTTTAATTCACTGTTTGATTGAACAAATGCATCGACTAAGTCATGAAAGCCCTTTTCTGGCACCAGTCTTCCTACCGTAAGAATATAATGTTGCGGCGTAAGCTCTAGTTCACTTGGAAGGTGACTACTTGAAATCTCACCTGTAAAACGCGGCAACATGCCATTTGGTACAAAGCTTATTTTCTCAGCGTACGATGGATATTCCTCTCTTAAGGCACTGGTTAGCGTGCGACCTACTACCAATACTCTGTTGGCAAATGTTACAGCCATTTTTTCGCCGAATTTCAAAACCTTCTTAGCAAATGGGCTCCACTTCTGACGGTTATAATCAGCACCATGGTGAGTCACCATCACTTTCATGCCCAATAGTCGTGCAAGGGGTGAGAATAACGCAGGTCCTATTGCATGCAGATGCACAATGTCTGGCCTTACAAAAATCCTTGCATAGAGGATTGCAAAAAATGTGTGGACAAACGTTTCTAATAGCGTGTGCTGAATTGCCCACAAACTAATTACCTTAACGCCTTGGTATTCGTACTTTTTACCCTCAACATAAGGGGACCGTGCAATGACTGTCACATCAGCACCATTTTTTACCATCTTTGGATATAACTGTTGACAGTGAGACTCTATGCCTCCCATTACATCAGGGATACCTCGCAAACCAATTGCACAAATCTTCATAAACCTATTCCGTGGGAGTGGATACTGATAATTTAACTGAGTGAACTCGAGACGGCACATTAGTAGAAAGCGCCAATGTCACGCCGATTAAAATTGCGAAAAATATTAAGCCTTCAATGTTCCATAGCGGCATAGTTGCTAGGTTCATTGTTAAAAATCCTATGAGTGATAAAGGTAAAATCTTGGCTAACCGTTTGTCCGAAACAGTGAGTGTGATTAGCAGTGAAAATATACACAAATAAGCGAAGGTGACTAACCCAAGATAACCATATTCATAAAGGTACGAAACATACGTATTGTGCGCATACACATCAAAAACACCTCGCCATGACTCTGGCCCAAAGCCAACCAATTGCCTCACCATATCTGAATTAATGAGTGCATCGATATACTGACTCCAGATATAAACGCGTGCGGACATTATGTCCTTCTCAGCTTCACTGAAATACATGGGAGATTTAAAAATGAGATCTAGATTAGAAGCCAGTGTACCCACATCAGCAAACCGCTCTTGCATTGACACTGACAGAGCGACAAACACCAGTACTAATACCATTGTAACTATTGTTAAAACTGGCGCTTTCTGTGATGGTTTTAGACGTTGTTCAACCAGCGAGTAATAGAATATTGCTGCTATAGGTAAAATAGTAAGTATGGCTGTTCGATAATTTACTAACACAAGCAATACAACAGAAAGTGTAAATAGTGATGTGCGAAACTTAATGGCATTTCTTTGAGTAAGACCAACTAAAAATACGAAGCTCACAATAATCATGGAAAAAGCCGCTTCGTGATTGTAGCCGCCGATGTAACTTGCCGACCCATCATTTTCGGTAGCTTTCACTTCACCTAAAAGAATGGACAATATTTGAAGTGTCACGGGCATGAAGAAGGCAACTAGCAATTTCTTGAAGGTTTCGGATTGTCCCTGAGCGCGCACCGAAAGAAAGATAGCGCCCGCGAGGACCAGAAAATAACACCACTTCACCAACACATTGATTGTGCCCGGTATTTTAAGGTTAACAAACCCACTTATTGCGATTGCTAAGAATAGAAAATAAAAAGGTAGCAACTTGCGAAGCGTAAACACTTTGGTGGGAATGAGTAATAAACCGAGACCCGCTACTGATATACTAGAGAGCGCATTAATAGAAAAGCCGGCGATGAGTGAAGGGTACGTGATGGTATGAAATGCAGATAAAAAGAAGCGCAACCATATTGCACAAATCGCAAAGGCCAAATATTTATTGCAGTTACCGGTAATAGTTCGGTAAACCAAGATAAGGCTTACCAACCCAACTATTACTATTATTCCTTCAAACATATCTATTGTGTTACCTGATCAATAATGGCAATAACTTTTTCTCGAAATGCCGGGTACGAAAACGTTTCAGCGCACGCTAAACTTTTCACTTCATAAGCATTAAGCAGTTTCGGTTCTGCGAGCTGGTGCATGGCATCAACAATGCCCTGCTTGTTGTTCAATTGACATAGAATACCGTTTTTTTCTTGGCTTGCGCCGTTAACCTGGTATGGATATTTTTCTGCAATAATTTCCGCTGGACCTGACTCACAATTCGTTGCGATTACAGCCTTTCCTAGACACATTGCTTCAACAATCGCATTGGGAAACCCTTCTGCGTTTGAAGTGCTTACAAAGTACTTTGCGTGGGCAACATAGGGATAAGGGTTCTTTTTAAAGCCCAAAAAGCAAACTTTATCCTCTAAGCCTCGCTGTTTCACCAAAGCCTCGAGTGATTCTCTCTCATCACCGACACCCAAGATCACCAGCGATTCATCTATACCAGCATCGGCATAAGCATCTATCAACAGCGAAAAGTTTTTGTTCTTAACCAATCTACCAACGCCAATGATATATGGCTTTGCCGGTAAATCGCTGACATCTTCTTTTGCAGATGTTTTGAGCAACTCGATATCGTATGGGTTATACAAAACTGAAATGTTGCTATCAGGCACTGCATAGTTTTCTACTAGGTCTGCTTTAACACCTTCTGATACAGCGACTACACGTGCAGCGCGTTTGTACGACAATTTTACCAGCAATCGACTAACAGTGTCTTTCAGGCCACCCGAAAAATGGCTAGATGTATTCACCCGCTCACTAATTATCGCTTCAAAACCGAGTTCGCGAGCCAACGCTATATTTAAGAAATTGCTTCGTGTTAGAAAACTAAAACAATAAGTAGGCTGAAGTGCTTTTAACAAAGGCTTTAACAGTTTGTAGCCCTCTAACAAGCTACCATTAGAATTCAGCACCGTTTTGTTCACATAATTTGGGCACACTTGTGACTCAGGTAAGTCGTCAAGCAGAACCAAATGGACTGGAATATTCAGCTGATAGTAATAGCTTTCCATAATGGCTAACAATTTTACCATTACACGTTCAGCCCCACCCCCTTCTAATGAATTGATGATAAACACCGCTGGGCGTGCTGAATTGTCCATGCAAGATCCTTTTTATGTAAAAACACCACAAATGAGTGTAAAAGTGCCTATCCGAATGAGTTTGCGATCACGGTTGACTCACATCGCATAAAACTCGAAGAACGTGACTAATGTTTATGATGAACACTAGCGGCTAAGCGTACTTGATTATTAAACCATAAAACAAACACAAAGCGTGCCAACCTTGTTGTGCTTTATTTGTTTAGATGAATTACGTAAAAACCTTTCAAGTTTTCATCAAGTTTGCCATCATTAGCAAAACCGATGGCAAGTGATCCTACACCGCTGAAGTGAAAGAATTTTTACACTTGCCCTACTGATTGCACAAGTTAAACCCTATTGCACCAAAACAATCGCCTACGCAGCAGAATAAAGCTCTATACCCTTACGCGCAGTATACTGAATATTCGTGCGGGCTTAGTGGTAGGCATTTGTCTTCTCTCGCTTTCTTCCTTGTTTGCGCAACAAAGTAACCTCTTCACTCCCGAAGTGTATGCGCGAGTGAAAACCCTTTACGGAGAAAATGCTTCAGAAGATGTTGCTGATTGGCGACATTTAATCGACAAACTGCAACGCGAAGATATTGATGAAAAGCTTTACGGTGTAAACCGTTTCTTCAACCGCTTCGATTTTGTTGATGATTTGGTGCATTGGAAACAGAAAGACTACTGGGCAACGCCGATAGAATTCATTGCCACCGGTGCTGGCGACTGCGAAGACTACACCATAGCTAAGTATTTCTCATTGATTGAACTGGGTATACCAGAAGAAAAGTTGCGGTTAATGTATGTAACGGCCCTTGAATTGAGACAACCTCATATGGTGTTAGCTTACTACGAAACCCCTTCTTCTATTCCGTTGGTTTTGGATAATATTAATCGGCGCATAGTGCCGGCCAATAAACGTAGAGATTTGTCTCCTATATACAGCTTTAACGGAAACGGACTATGGGCTGCAAAATCAATGGGAACAGGAAGAAAATTAAGAGGCGGCGGCCCGATGAAAATGTGGGACGACATGATATCAAGGCTAGATAGCGTGATACACGGAGATAGAGAAGAATAATGAAATTATCTACCCAACTGAGCACCAGTTTGTTTGTTTTACTGGCAGTCGTTTTTGTCAGTTCTTTTGTGATTAACGTGAAGCTCACAAGAGAATACGTAAACGAACAATTGGCTACACACGCACAAGACACGGCTACATCGTTAGGATTATCAATTACGCCTTATTTGGCAGAAGAAAGCGATATCGTAGTTGCACAAACCATGGTTAATGCGATTTTTGACCGCGGCTTTTATCAGTATATTACTGTCACCGACATGGACGGTAACATGCTTATCGAGCGCAGAAACCCAACGAGTGTTGAAACAGTCCCAGCTTGGTTTACAAAAATAATTGAAGTTACCCCGCCAGTTGAGCAAACTGAATTAAATAATGGCTGGAACTTAGCAGGTCAACTTACGGTACAAAGTCATCCTGGACTTGCCAATGAAACGTTATGGCAAAGTGTAAAACAAAGTGCACTGATGTTTTCTGTGGCATTTGTTTTCGCCTTTATTGCACTTATCTTTATAGTGCGAGCCATCACCAAACCTCTGGGTATCGTTGTTGCCAAAATCAATGACATTCAAAATCAGAAGTTTTCACAGATAAACTATGCGCCATTTACCAAAGAATTAACCTTTATTACTCGCGCGGTCAATAAACTATCGTTAGCGGTTGAAGGCATGTTCAAAGAACTGTCTGACAAAGCAGAACTGTTTAAAGCCCAAGCCTATGAAGACAGTTTAACTGGCGTGTCGAACAGAAGTGCCTTTACACGTCATATGAACGCGCTTTTAAGTAATAGCCCAGTTAGGTCAGAAGGCTATATCATAATAATTCGATTGGCTCAGCTGCAACTCATTAATGCTAAACTTGGCGGCCAGCAAGGCGATGACTACGTGAAGTCTATTGCCAATAAATTAAAACAGCAGCTTTCTACTACGTCCGACAAAAACTATTTATTTAGACTCTCTGGCGGTGACTTTGCGTTAATAATTGAAGATATAGAAAAACGCGAATGTGTAGAAAAAGTAGAGTTTCTTTACACGTTATTAGCCACAGACAATCCATTAAAGAACGGGGATAAAACAGTATGGATGGGGGCGTCCAAATTTACAGATAGTATGACGCTAACTGAAGTACTAGAAAATGCTGACAGTGCTTTGATGGCATCAACTAAACGATCTGAAGGTTGGCAATTTGCCTCAGAACTCACGCACATTCATAGCAACACTGCTTGGCGCGAAAGGTTAAATGACATTCTTTTAAAGCAAAGTGCAGATATTCTTATTCAGCCAATAATAGATACAAAGAAAGGCTCGCCAGCTTACTTCGAAGCGTTTGCCCGTTTTAAAGATAAAGAGACAGGCACTGTTATTCCGATGTCACAGCTCATACCTGCTTCAGAGCGGCTCAACCTCATCCCCGAAGTCGATAAACTTGTTATCAGTCTTGTGATGAAGAAACTTAATGAAGCTAAAACAGATATTGCCATCAACATAGCAAGCGCATCTATTGCTAATGATGAATTTAGAGTTTGGCTTTTGCAGTTATTGAACCAAAACACTGCGCTTTGCACAAAGTTGGTGTTTGAAATAGAAGATGCGGCGCTCACTTATCATAAGGATATCGCAATAGCCTTTTGCCAATCGCTTCTAAACATGCGGTGCAGAGTAACAATTGAGCATTTTGGAGACAATCTTGCATCGCTTTCAGGGTTGAGAGCAATACAGCCTCAGTTTGTTAAAATTTCAGGTAAATTGACCAAAGACATTCAAAGCGAAGCAGACAACCAACTATTTATAAGCAGTTTATTAAGTATCGCCAGAAGCTTGAATATTCAGGTTATTGCAGAGTTGGTAGAAAGCGAAGCGGAGTCAACAGCCTTGGCAGAACTGAACGTTGGATATCAGCAAGGTTACCATTTTGCAAAACCTACACTGTGGCAAGTGTGATTTTCGCGAATAATTTCACATATCACGTAACAAATGCGAGACGCTTGTCGTTCGATTGTTATACAATTACGAAAGATGCCGTTAGCATGAAGCTAACCCGATGTTTTAGTTTAAGGAAAAGTTATGCGTAGCAATCTTATTGTTTCAATTCTTTTCAGTGTGCTTCTAATGCTCACTTCTTCCGCTATTGCACAAGACAGTTCTATTGCGCCCGGTACGCAAGTGCGAAACTTAGTGCTTGCTCAGATTGATGAGGGTGATTCACCTGATGTCGCCGCCTCTGAAGTGAGCCAAATCGTTTTGGACGAAGGCCTATTTTTTGATGCAACGGGTATGGCTTATCTGCAAGACAACCAACCTTCTTACCAAACTATGGTAGGTTTGCTAAATGAAAATGCTACTGGGTTTGAGTTAGCAATAGCAAGTTTTGGCGTGATGCCGGATGTTGCGCAACAGGTTGTAACTATTGCTATTATCTTTTTCCCAGAAGATGCCAATGAGATTTATAACATCGCATTACAAATGCAAATGTTGAACGAGCAGGATGCTTTGTTGGCGGCAATCAGTGCGGGTATCGATCCAAGTACGCTTACTGCAACTGCGGCGGGTGGCGTTGGCACACCTGTATCACCGCTAGGCGTTGGCACGGGCGCGGCAGGCGCAGGTGGTGGTGACACTACAGTATCAACCAACTAGTTACCCATTCTCCTAGCAAATATATAAAAACGTGGTTTCAGAGCAGTTTCAGAAAACCGAAAAGTTTCTTTTCGGTTTTCTCTTATTTATCCTAATATGGCTTCCTTTACCTCTAGGCGCTAATCGACCGTGGGCATGGGCGCTCATGCAAATGTCTATCTTTGCATTGGGTGGGTTACTGGTGCTAATCGACACTAAAGTGGTCAACCGCCTCTGGAGCAAATATAGAACATTTGCGATGCTTTGGTTGGCCTTTCTAGCATGGCAACTGCTCAATATTATTCCCCTACCCGCTGCTTTTATCGACTTTATTCGGACGCAACGACTTGATTATTTACAGGCAGGCATAAGTGCGCATACATCAGCCTGGGCTTCATTGAGTTTTGATGTGGGGCAAAGTCACATAGTATTCGTAAAGTCCCTCGCCTATTGCTTTTTATTTTTTATCACTCTATCGCTGGTCAACTCTTCTAAGCGACTTAAATTCACTTTAGTCACCATAAGTGCAGTAGGCATTTTCCAAGCAATTTACGGTGCATTAGAGATTCTCTCTGGTCTTCAGTACAGTTTAGTTTTTCGATTACCTGTTTCTCATATCGCCACTGGGAGTTTTGTTTATAAGAATCACTATGCCAATTTCTTACTACTTTGCTTAAGTGCAGCAATCGGCTATTTGATTGCTAGCCTACATATTGGTAGTGGCGCAACAACACGGGAAAGACTAAGGCGTTTCCTCCAGTTTTGGTTAAGCAACAAAGTGCTATTTAGAATTGGCATCATTATTATGGTGATTGCTCTGGTTATGTCACGCTCCAGAATGGGTAACAGTGCGTTTTTCATCAGTATGACAGTTACCGCAACATTGGGTCTTGTATTCTTTAAACCGCGGCAAAAAAGCTATATTGCGCTGTTCATCAGTATGCTAGTAATAGATGTGCTTATCGTCAGCAGCCTTTTTGGGCTAAAGCAAGTTCAAGAGCGTATAGAACAAACTAACTTAGCCCAAGAAAGTCGTGATGAAGTGATTACTGATACTCTGCCTCTTTTAAAGCAATTCGGCTTCTTAGGCTCTGGTGGAGGGACATTTTATACGCTTTACCCTCAAGTACAAAATGAACGTATTCAGCATTTCTATGATCACGCCCACAATGAGTATCTACAATTTGCGCTAGAATTTGGCATTATTGGCAGTTTGCTCATTGGCGGTGTTGTTTTAATTTGCTTAAAACACAGTTTCTCCGCAATGCGAAACCGAAGACACCCACTCCCCAGAGGCACAGCATTCGCCTGTATAATGGCTACAATGGGAATGGCACTGCATTGCTCGGTTGATTTCCCATTGCAGGCCCCTGCCAATAGTGTATTTTTTATTGTTATTCTAGCGTTAGGTTCAATCAGTAGAACCCTTAAAATTGCTAGACCCGCTCGCTCTCAGCAAGAGTAGATTTTTTCTCACTATACTTTCATTGAAGGAAACACAGTGGTCTTTAAAGTTAAGCACCCAGTTAGAGAAGAGCCGAATATACAGCACGTTCTAGAGCGTATGCCGAAAAAAGCAGCCGACTCTTTTTCTGATGAGCAACTCTCTTACCTGAATATGGCTTTAGCAGGACGACAATGGGGTTCCCACAAAGTCGATCTTAGAGGAACCGTAAGTGTACTGAGAAGTAGGTACTATTTTGTATTTCTTGCTGGGCGAGATAAACGAGACCTATCTCGTATTGAAAGCCGTATTGGCAAAATGGCTATAGCCACCGCTATTGCCGTGTTTGTCTGCGTATCGATGCTATTTGGTTTAACATTGCTTTATATATTGAAGAGTTGGTTGGGCATCAATTTGTTTGAAGGCTTTTCTCTTGGCTTGTGGGACTGGATCAAAGCGAACGCTAGTTAAACACTACACACCCCGGTATGTGCTTTCTTATCGAGTACTGTGCTTGATTTAGCCATCGGCATACCACTTTCTGTGACCGCTGCCTTGCAATAACGGCAAGCACAAAGTCACGACTCAACGGGTTGGCAAGACCTAACGCTAAATGCTTTTTCAGCAAGTCGCGCACGTTAACATAGTGGACAGATCTTGCGTTAAACATTGTTAGTCCAAATTCAACGATAAATTTATGTAAGATAGCGTCTTGAGTCCCACTCTCTATTGCCATGTTCAAATACTGGTAAAAGACTTCATCTAACTCATTCTTTTTCCATTTTATGGATGCAAGCCCTACCCAACTGCCGCTCCAGTTTGGTCTTAACTGTATGCTTTTTTCATAGTTAACTAACGCTTCATTCAAATAATCTAACTGTTTATTTGTTGGAAGCTGGCCGCTGACATACTGTGTTTGGGCATACCACTCGAACACCTGTCCACGCATTTGATAATAGAATGCATTATTGGGAAAGGCAGACACCGCCTTGTTTATCTGAGAAAGCGCATTGTCGACACCCTCCACACTGAGTTGGTCAGGTGTTCTTTGCCATTTTTCAATACTGTTTTTCACACTGTAATATGCATTTCCAGCCATGAACTGCTGAGCACTTAAAACGAGTGCCCATAGCGCAAGCAGAGCAATAAGCCCACTAATAAGTGAGGTAGCTCGACTATCTGAAAACACGCTCTTAAACTTTATCATCACAGGTGTTCTTGGCCGATTATTTTTGCTGGGTTATTAATAAACACCAATTCTGCAAAGGTTTTGTCAAACAACGAAACCCTCTCAAATGCCGCTTTCATGTCATTAGGACGACGTGCCAAATCATGGGTATCAGACGCCACAATATGAAAAGACTTGCTAGACATCAAAGCATGAGCAAACTGCTCGACATTCTCACCAAATCGACCGGTTAACGCTCCTGCTGTCACTTGAAATAAGCAACCGAGGCGTTGTAACCATGCAAACTTGTGCTGTTCGGCCAACAGCTCTCTGTTGCGTTCGGGATGAGCGATAAGAGGTTGTACATTATTGCGAAGCAACCACTTTACCAAACTGTCTAAACCTTGTGGTACGTGACTGTGAGGCATTTCTAATAAGAGTACGTTCTTACCATTCCACGTTCCAATAAAAGGCAGCTCACCTTTTCTTAACCACACGGGAATAAGTTCGTTTACTCTCACTTCAGCGGCATAAGAAAGTGTCAGCGGAATATCAGCGTCGTTGACTGCTTTTACAAGCGAATGATACGACGCCTCAATAGACTGTGGCGTATTGTCAAAGTACCCTTTATGAATATGCGGAGTACAAACCATATGCGTCACACCACAACTTACGGCCTGCCTTGCCATTTCAAGAGCAATATCCATGGACCTAGCACCATCGTCAATGCCAGGTAAAATGTGACTGTGTAAATCGATCAATAAACTCTATTAACTGTTCTTATGACTTGTGTATCCATATTGGTCATAAAATCCAGCATACCTTTGTGCAACATCTGATTTGCGTAAGTCTACTTGATTTAATACCACACCATCAAGACGATGGCCTACTTGTAGAAAACGTGATAATCCGTTGTTGATGAGTTTCTCACTCGTACTGTCGGCGCGCACCACATAAATGACAGAGTCGCACGAATTCGCAATGACCATTGAATCACTGACCGCTTGCGTAGGCGCAGTATCTACCACCACATATTTATACTGCGTTTTGAGGAATTTAATTAGTTCATCAAAACCTTTATCTGCGAGTAACTCTTGCGGGTTTGAAGGAATAGTACCAGCCGACAATATATCAATACGCGACTCTTCATCTTGCACCAGACATTCCTCAAAAGTGTGAGACTTTAATATGAGGTTAGCCACGCCAGGTTGATAATTAGGAATATTAAATTGCTTACCTATGCTTGGACGACGTAAATCAGCATCAATTAGAATAGTCTTGTCTAACTGCCCTAGTGCAAACGCTAAGTTAATAGATACCGTGGTCTTCCCTTCTTTGGGAACACTGGACGTTATCATTATCGCCTGCTCTTCTTTGTCGATGTTAAGCAACGACAAACTTGTTCTTAACGTCCTTACAGATTCAGCAAATTGGTGCTTTTTACCATCAAAGAAAGAGCGTACAGGCAAATTGGTTTTCTTTTTATGCGGAAGCCAAGGAATAAGCCCCAACATACGCTGTCCCAACTTGCGCTCGACATCTTCAACGGAACGAATACCGCTGTTGAGTGTTTCCATTGCGATGGCGAGAAACACACCAAATCCAATACTAAAAACAAATGCTGCGCCAATCAGGAGCTTCTTGTTTGGCTCTGACGGTATATATTTGGGCATAGCTTCGTCGAGTATGCGCGCATTTGCCGATTCAAAGCCACCAAGCTCATCGGTTTCTTTCAATCGAGTAAAAAATGAATTGTAAAGCTGCTGATTAATATCGACTTCGCGCTGCAGCGCTTTGCGTTGGTTATCAAGCGCAGACAATGAACGAAACTCTGCTTTAGCTTCTTCTACTTCTCTTTCAAGCTGTGCAACGCGGTCTTCTGAAACTTCATATTGCGTCGTGATACTGGTGATAAGGTCACGAATTTGACTACTCAAGGTATCTCTTATGGAACTCAATTCCGCATTGGCAGCAATCATTCTTGGATGCTTAGGTCCATATACTTTGCTCAGCTCACTAACTCGGGTCATTGCTTTCGCTTCATCGCGGCGTACATCGCGAATAGTTGGATGATTAAGTACTTCAGGTAACCGAGCAATATCATTTAGCGAAACATCATTACGCGTTTGTCTATAAATTACAGCGTTTAACTTAAGCGCAGTTTGCGCATCAAGCAGTTGCTTGTTGAGCTGCTCTAGTTCATCCGATGCGAGCCCAACCACGCCGTCGATATTCACCACCTGATTTTGCTCATAGAACTTTGCAAGATTACGCTCTGCTACATCCAGTTTATCTTTAAGTCCTTCAATACTATCGGTCAAAAACGAGGTTGCTTTCGCTGTCATATCAAGCTTAGCTTGTAAGTAGTTCTCAATATAAACATCGGCAACTGCGTTAGCGAGCTCTGCAGAAAGGTTGGGCGACTCAGTGGTTACCGTAATACGCATCACTTGCGTGTTGTCGACCATCTCAGTATTGAGTGCTTTCATAAGCAAAGAGGTCGCTTTGCGTTTTTTGGCAGCAAGGATTTCTTCGGGTGTTAGCGTCTTAACCTCTTCTTGCGGTAAGAAAGGCAACCACTCTGTCAGTTGAGCCTTGATATCATCAACTATACTAGACTCGTCTTCAGCGGGCATGAAATCATCGTTATTATACAATGACATACTCTCTACTGTGCGCTGTGCTATTTGCCGTGAGCGCAAGATCTCAAACTGTGTTTGCATGTAATCTTTGCGCTTAGTATCAAGCCCATAAACTTCTTCGATAGAGACTACATTTGCCTTTTCAGCTTCCACAAGGATCGTAGCAGTAGAGGTGTATAGCGGTGTCATTCGCATTACAAGAAGTGTAACGAGAATGGTGAACGCGATCGCCAACGACACTATGCGAAATGCGTAACGCTTAATAATTCCTAAATAGTGAGCGACATCAATGGTTTCATTCTCAAACATACCATTGTGAAACTCTTCCCTGCTATTTACTGCCATTTTTATTCCCAAACGTTACTGTATTAGAAGAAGCGTTGATTAATGGTAATGATATCACCAGGTTGGATCATATCACTGACGGTAACAGTGAATTCAAATGTTCTTCCGTCTTTTTCTCTTACAATAGTTATTTTATCGCGCGCCGCACGCTCAGTGTATCCACCAGCAAGCGCCGCAGCTTTATTCACTGATAATCCCGGTTGGTACGGGTAGCCTCCCGGCCGTTTCACTTCGCCGTCAATGAAGAAAGGTCGATATTCTATAATGGATACCGATACGGAAGGATTAACAAGGTAATCGCCAAGCAAGCCATCGTAAATCAGGCGCTCAACTTCATCTGCGGTAAGCCCTACAAGCTTTATCTCGCCCAAAAACGGATAGTTTATGGTGCCAACATCAGGTAGGCGCACTTCCATCGATAAGTCGTCTTGCCCAAAAACACTGATACTAATTCTATCGCCCGAGCCAAGCTGATACTGGCTCATACTCAAATTGCCCTGCTGTGCTAATGCACCAAAACAACACAGTGACAGGATAAAACATGCAATAAAACTTACGACTTTACGTTTCACAGGGTGACCTCTGCAGAAATACCAACAACATTTCTATCATAACCGATTAATTCGCGGTTACTATCTCGGTCAGCAAGTTCATAGAAAAATGTAAAGGTTAAATAACGACGTGCTTCATAGTTAAGTGATGCTACATAGCGCATCAAGGTGTCATCACGATTATCAATCGCGTCATTATCAATGAAATATTCGTTGGTTTCTCTAGACACTCTTATCGACGAACTTAGGCGCTGAAGCCATTCGTGCTTCCAAGATGCGGTATAGTCTCTGCCGCGAATGAAGTTACCTTCACCGTTTGTTTCGCGCGTGTCTGCATTGGTGGAAAATCGAAAAGTACTGTAGGTCAGAGGTTGCCATTCAACGCCCACCTCCCAATCAGTGCCGTAAAACGTACTGCGAGTGTCTGCTTTAAAATCTTTTTCTTTATAGCCTACTTTTGCAAATCCAGTAGTTGCAGCCGTGGTTTCCCACTTAAGACCAAGAAGAACACGGGTTTCGTCACTATCGCGGGTATCAATACCCTCTTGATTGTCATAACGTACGTAAGTTTGGGTAACGTCCAAAACTGCCGTTGTAGCTGAGCCAATGCGATACCCAAATTCGGCGCCTACTCTATTTTTAACACGGTCACGAATAAGGTAGGCCTGTTCATCTCTATCGTAATCAAGGGTTTGTCGGTTAGCTTTGAAAGTAAGCATTCCATCTGACGTTACCGCGCCATACATATACTCAGTGCCTATAAAGGAACTTTTATATCTATCTGGTGTAGCAATATTAGTACCTAAGCCCAATGAAAAACCTGTACCACGGTCTTCGTGCCCATCCTCGTATTGGGCTAGTGCATTTACTCTATGACGACTATTGAGTTCAAACTCACCTGACGCTTCTAAAAAGTGGTCAGTATAATCATCAGGTGTACTAGAGAAATAAACACCACGTTCAAGGCGATAACCAAACTGAACTGGATTGCCGTCGACTTGAGTTGCAGCAATCAATTCAGGCGAAAAGATTGCTCGCCAACTGTAAATTTTAGGGTCGTTGTCCCGTGCGTAGGCTACGTTGCCAACATACGCCATTGATGACTCAAATGAGGGAATAATATCGAACTGCCCTGCTTGAATGCGTCCGGCTTCCTGCGCATAGAGCGTTGGTGTGGCGCAAATGACCGACAACGCTAATATACTGAGTGTCCTTCTAGACATATATGCTCCTTTAATTCTGGCCCTCAATGCGTAAAAACAGTGCAACTTTTAACCAAGTTGCATAACGACAACGCATATTGACTCACAACGCCACATTTCTCCTATGCTCGTTGTGTAATTATTTCATCATTTAAAAAGAGAGCAATACCCGTGCCCACTTTTCGCAATTGTTTCGAATTAATAGCGACAGTAACGCCTTCTTCAAAAGACGAAGCGCTATCATTGTACATTTGAGTAGTTTTTCTTGAAGTAATTGGCACCGTATCTGGCGTTACACCGCACCCTGACAAGATTGCAAAAGCTTAACGAGGTATTATTTCAACTGTATGTCTTTAGTCGCTTTTTTTACATGGTATCCCATTTAATAGGCATAATAAAACGGCTTGAGCACATATTTTTTGAATAATAGATACCTTGTTGGAAAACCGTTTTGCATCACTTTGTAATAAAATTACAACATGGATATACTAACCTATGTTAAGTGATAGCGTTGGCAGTTTTCATCTGAGGTGAACGCAGTTGTGACAGGCTTTCTGTTTTTCTTTTTCGTTGGGGCATGGTTTTTGCCTATTCTTTTTGAGCAACTCTTCTTTACTCACAAGCTTGGCGCTTCCTAGTGAACAATCGCTTTAGCTTCGGAATTCATATTTTTTAGAGATACTTCAATGGACAACAGAGTAGAATCTAACAAAGCGATCAAAGCACGCCCCGTCGAATCCAGCACCAATAGTGGCTTGGCGGTTAGAAATCAAAGTGGCTTTTCGACGATATATCGCCTTATCGACTTGTCTCTCGTTACAATGCTGTATTATGCATCTGCGGCGTATTACGGTACTCAGATTGATGCAACTAGCCTTATTCTTTTATTTATCAATGTCATATGCTTTCAAATTTCCGCTGAAGGGGTTGAATTATACCGTTCGTGGCGCGGACACCGTACCCCGGAAGTATTGCGCGCGGCAGCCATTACCTGGGGATTAAGTATTCTGGGCACAATGACCTTTGGGTACTTCTTTGTACAAGATATCAAAACACCTCCTCCTGCTATTTTGCTGTGGTTTGCCTCTTCGTTTGTCATACTTATTGTGTGGCGCTATGTGATGCGAAAGTTTCTTTTTAAGATTAGAAAAAGTGGTTTAAATTCACGACGTTCTATTATTATTGGTGCCACTCACCTTGGCGCAAATGTCGCACTTCAGATACAGCAGAACGAGCATTTAGGTATTCGCTTCAATGGTATTTATGATGACAGGGAAGCAGAGAGGCTTCCTCACGAATTACAAGGCGCGGTGCTTGGCAACATAGAGGCAGCAATAGAAATGGCCAAGCGCAATGAAGTTGATTATATCTATATTGCGTTGCCGATGAGTGCGGAGAATCGTATACGCGCAATCTTAGAGCAGTGCAGTGATACAACTGCTAGTGTGTATGTTATTCCTAACTTCTTTATGTACAATCTACTCAATGCACGTTGGCAAACCGTAGGTAATGTACAAGCATTGAGTGTTTATGACACACCTTTCCAAGGTGCTAGCGATGTCTTAAAACGATTGGAAGATGTCGTACTGAGTACCCTGATACTCACGCTAATCTCTGTTCCAATGTTATGTATTGCAGCTGCAGTTAAACTTACTTCAAAAGGCCCAGTGATTTTTAAACAAAAGCGCTACGGATTAGACGGTAAACAAATAACCGTTTATAAGTTTCGCTCGATGACCACACAAGACAACGGCTCTGTGGTAAAGCAAGCAACGAAGAACGATGCACGTCTTACAAAAATAGGCGGCTTTTTAAGGCGTACTTCACTTGACGAACTACCTCAGTTTATTAATGTATTACAAGGTCGAATGTCTATCGTTGGGCCGCGCCCTCACGCTGTTGCGCATAACGAAGAGTATCGAAAGATCATCACTGGGTATATGCTTCGCCATAAAGTAAAGCCTGGTATTACAGGCTGGGCACAAGTGAATGGCCTTCGCGGAGAAACTGAAACGACCAATAAGATGGTACAACGCGTTGAATATGACTTAGATTACATTCATCGCTGGTCAATTTGGTTCGATATTAAGATTGTCTTTATGACTGTCTTTAACGGCTTTGTTAATAAAAACGCCTATTAAAACCAAAGAGCTAAATAGATAAAAATGAAACCCGTAGTATTGGCAGGCGGCACTGGTAGTCGCCTGTGGCCTAAATCTCGCGCCGCGTACCCCAAACAATTTCTATCGCTGACATCAGACAGTTCACTACTTCAAGATACGATCGCACGTTTAAGTAATAGCAACTCGCAAGCCCCTATTGTTGTATGTAACGACGCTCATCGCTTTATAGTCGCTGAGCAATTGCGCCAAAAGCATATAGAACACGACGGAATTCTGCTCGAGCCAGTGGGTCGTAATACGGCACCAGCAATTGCACTTGCCGCCCTCCATGCAACAAAAGAAGGCGATGATCCTATTCTTTTTGTATTACCAGCGGACCACGTAATCGAAGATGAAGAACTATTTCAACAAGCGATTGAAAACGCGCAAGCGCTCGCTAAGCAAGATTTGCTGGTAACCTTCGGCGTCGTTCCCCAACACCCTCACACGGGATACGGATATATTAAAGCTGGCGATAAACTAGACAACGGTTTTAATGTTGCTTCATTCATTGAAAAACCTACTCTTGAAACTGCTCAGCAACTTATAGAATCAGGGGGCTATTTTTGGAACAGCGGCATGTTTATGTTTAGAGCTAGCAGGTACTTAGAAGAACTCGGTAAACATGCACCTGCTATGCTAGCGGTATGTCAACGCGCTATCGAGACGGAAAAACCAGATTTAGATTTCATACGGGTCGATAAGGATATTTTTGCTTCGTGCCCCAGTGATTCGATAGATTACGCGGTCATGGAGAAAACCGACTGTGCAGTGATGGTACCTTTAAATGCAAAGTGGAGCGACGTGGGTAGTTGGACTTCTCTATGGGAAAATGCAGATAAAGATAACGATGGTAATGTACGTATTGGCGACACACTGTTAGAGAACACCAGCAATTGCTATATCAATGCCGAACAACGCCTAGTGACAGCAGTTGGTTTACATGACGTCATTATTGTAGAAACGAAAGATGCTGTTTTAGTTGCTCATAAAGACGATACACAAAGTATCAGACGTGTAGTAGATAAGTTAGAGCGTGATAAACGGCCAGAATTCGAGTTTCACAGAGAAGTATATCGCCCATGGGGCAGTTACGACTCGATTGATAAAGGAGCTCGATTCCAAGTTAAACGCTTAACGGTCAAACCTGGTGAGATGCTTTCTGTGCAAATGCACCATCATCGTGCTGAACACTGGGTAGTCGTTTCGGGTTGCGCCAAAGTAACCATCAACAACGAAACACGACTCCTTACTGAAAATGAGTCTGTTTATATTCCTATTGGAACCATACATTCGCTTGAAAACCCGGGAAAGATCCCATTGGAGATTATTGAAATTCAGTCTGGTGGGTACTTAAGTGAAGATGATATCGTTCGATTCACTGACCGCTATGGGCGCTAAAATAGGCATTGAACTAGGTCTTAAAACGAAAAAAGGCGAGCATCCTGCTCGCCTTTTTCCGAAAGAACTTAAACTTAATTAGTTAATAATTAAGCTAATGCGCCTTTAGCCGCTTCGACTAGTGCGCTGAAAGCTGCTTTGTCATGTACTGCGATGTCGGCAAGGATCTTACGATCGATTTCAACAGACGCTTTCTTCAGACCGTTGATGAAACGGCTGTATGACATACCATTTTGACGTGCAGCAGCATTGATACGTGCAATCCATAGTTGACGGAATTGACGCTTGCGCTGACGACGGTCACGGTAAGCATATTGACCAGCTTTAGTTACAGCTTGTACCGCTACGCGATAAACACGTGAACGTGCGCCGTAATAACCTTTTGCCTGCTTGAGGACTTTTTTGTGACGAGCACGTGCGATAGTGCCGCGTTTTACTCTAGCCATTAATCAGTCTCCTAAGTCTTATACGTAAGGCAACATGCGCTGAACCAATTTGGTATCAGAGTCATGAACCAGTTTCTTGCCACGAAGGTGACGTTTACGCTTAGAGCTCTTCTTAGTCAGAATGTGACGTAAGTGAGACTGTTTGCTTTTAAAGCGGCCAGAACCCGTTTTCTTAAAACGTTTGGCGGCACCGCTTACAGTTTTCATTTTAGGCATTGCTAAAACTCCGCATTGTTTAATATCGGTATTTTTCGTGTTGCAGTCACTTCATACCGGTTAATGTTTAGCAGCAAGGTGTTTAAGGGTGCAGATTCCTTAAAACTTTAGACCATTACTACTTCTTATTTGGGGCTAGCACCATGATCATCTGACGGCCTTCCACACGACGTGGGAAAGACTCGCAGGTAGCGATATCTTCTAAATCAGTTTTAACGCGATTTAGTAGATCGATACCGATGTCTTGGTGCGCCATTTCACGACCGCGGAAGCGGATCGTAACTTTGGCTTTATCACCACCTTCAAGAAAGCGACGCAGGTTGCGCAGTTTGACCTGGTAATCGCCTTCATCAGTGCCAGGGCGAAATTTAATCTCCTTGACCTGAATTTGCTTCTGTTTTTTCTTCTGCTCTTTTTGAGCTTTACTTTTTTCGAAGAGGAATTTGCCATAGTCCATAACTTTACAGACTGGCGGCTCGGCATTCGGACTGATTTCTACTAGATCTAGGCCCGCTTCTTCTGCGTTACGAGTAGCTTCCGCAAGCGAAACTACACCAACCTGTTCACCGTCTTTGCCAATTAATCTTACTTCTCTGGCTTTAATCTCATCGTTAATGCGGGCTTTGTCGCCCTGAGCCTTGTTGTTAGCGCCTTTAATGTGCTATTCCTCCAAACATTTAATTCTTTTGTCTGCTTTTGGGAGGTTTAACAACCTAAAAGTAAAACCAAAAGCAGACACCTTGCTGTGTATTATACACAATTTGCTCAACTACTTAATCGTCTTTTCAACAACTTCTTGTTGAGCCATGGCAATAAAGTCTTCCAGGCGCATTTTGCCTAGGTCGTCGCCGCGGCGAGAACGTACAGCTACTTCGCCCGCTTCCATTTCTTTATCGCCCACCACAAGCATATATGGAATACGCTTCAAAGTGTGCTCGCGGATTTTAAAGCCGATCTTCTCATTTCGCAAGTCAGACTTTGCTCTAAATCCTAATTCTTGCAGTTTTTTTACACAATTTGTGGCGTAATCAGCTTGTTTATCGGTAATGTTCATTACCACAACTTGCTGAGGCGCTAACCAAAGTGGATAAAATCCAGCGAATTCTTCGGTCAATATACCGATGAAACGCTCTAGTGAACCCAAGATTGCACGGTGAATCATTACCGGCACTTTACGCTCACCGTCTTCGGCAACATAGGTTGACCCTAAGCGACCTGGCATTGAGAAGTCCAACTGTACTGTACCGCACTGCCAAGCACGATCTAGGCAATCGTGTAACGTGAACTCAATTTTAGGACCGTAGAATGCACCTTCACCCGGCTGATACTCAAACTCGATATCGTTGGCTTTTAGTGCGTCAGCCAAAGCGGCTTCTGACTTGTCCCAGATTTCATCTGCACCAACGCGTTTCTCAGGTCGAGTTGAAAGCTTAACCGCTATTTCATCGAAGCCGAAAGCAGCATACGTTTCGTACACCATCTTAATACAGCCGCTTACTTCTTCTAGGATCTGTTCTTCTGTACAGAAAATGTGCGCGTCATCTTGAGTAAAACCACGAACTCGCATTAGGCCGTGTAGTGCACCCGATGGTTCGTTACGGTGACAGCAGCCAAATTCAGCCATACGCAGAGGAAGGTCGCGGTACGACTTCAATCCTTGGTTAAAAATTTGTACGTGGCCTGGGCAGTTCATCGGCTTAACCGCATATTCACGCTTTTCAGACTCTGTCGTGAACATGTTTTCGGCATATTTGTCCCAGTGACCTGATTTTTCCCACAACGTGCGGTCCATCATTAATGGGCCTTTTACTTCGTCGTAGCCATAGTCGCGAAGTTTCTTGCGTACGAAACTCTCCAGCTCGGTATAAATTGACCAACCATCGTTATGCCAAAACACCATGCCTGGCGCTTCTTCTTGCCAATGCCATAAATTAAGGGCTTTACCGATTTTACGGTGATCACGCTTTTCCGCTTCTTCTAAACGTTGTAGATAAGACTTTAATTGTTTCTTATCTGCCCACGCCGTGCCGTAAATACGCTGAAGCATTTTATTGTCGCTATCACCGCGCCAATATGCACCCGCCACTTTCATCAGTTTGAAATGGTGACAGAACTTCATGTTAGGTACGTGAGGACCGCGACACATGTCAGTATATTCTTCGTGATGATACAACGCAGGGCGGTCGTCCTTGCTGATGTTTTCGTCAAGGATTTCCATTTTGTAGCTTTCGCCACGCGCCTCAAAAGCATCACGCGCTTCTTGCCAGCTAACTTTATTTTTAACTACATCGTAATTCGTTTTAGCCAGCTCAAGCATACGTTTTTCAAGCTTTGCTAAATCTTCCTGAGTAAGACTCTCTTCCATATCGACATCATAGTAAAAGCCGTTGTCGATAACAGGGCCAATGGCCATTTTGGTATTCGGCCAGAGCTGTTTGATTGCGTGCCCTAACAAGTGCGCACAACTGTGGCGGAGAATTTCTAAACCCTCTTCGTCTTTTGCAGTAATAATTTGAAGTTGCGCGTCAGCTTCAATCATATCTACGGCATCAACTAATTCACCGTTGATTTTTCCTGCGATGGTTGCTTTGGCTAAACCAGGGCCAATGTCGTTTGCAACGTCAAGTACAGAAACTGGATTATCGAAAGCGCGCTGGCTTCCATCAGGAAGGGTAATTACAGGCATTTTAATTCCTTTACAGTGGTGACGCCTACTCTGCGCCACTTGCATCTTTAAATAAGTATAAGCGTGAGAACAATCACGCCATAATCGAGTTACATGTTAGAGCGCGAAAAAGCAAAGAAAATTGACTATCTCTAACAGCGAATGGGCGATTATAACGAGTGTATGTGCAACTTCAATAATCAAACGCGCATTATCTACAATTAGTCACTTTAATAGCCAATTAAGGCATTAATTTTACCGTCGCAAATTGTGCAATTGCTTAAATTTACTCCATACTCTAACCAGAGCCTGTTGAGCATCACAGAGACGTGATTAAAAGAAGTAATAGGTGTATCAACAATTGTGCAAATGTAAGGACGAGTTATTCATTTTAACCGCTGCACTGTTTCGTTAAGGCATAGTCAAAAAACGGAGCGATAAATATGTGGCATTTTATTAGCGAACACATATCAGAACAGACAGACACATTTTTCAGTTGTCAGCGTGCAGACCCAGTCAGCGGGGGTGACACGCATGCCAGTTATATTATTAAAGACTCAACGCGACGCTATTTTGTCAAAACGCGTATTTATGACGACACCCAGCAACTTTCTCATGAAGCAGAAGGTTTACAAGCTATTTCCGATACCCAAACAGTAATTACTCCCGCGGTAATCTGCCATGGGATTACTAAAGACAGCTCGCCCAACATGGAATATCTTGTGCTCTCTCACGTACGCTTTGTCGAGCCAACGCAAGATGACTATTTTCTATTAGGTCAACAATTAGCTTCTTTACATCAGGTGAATGCATATACCAGTTATGGTTGGCCCCATGACAACTATATTGGCGCGAACGTTCAAACAAATGGAAGAATAGCGTCTTGGGCCGACTTTTACGCAGAAAAGCGCATAGGAAGCATGTTAGAGCGGTTAGCTTCCACTGGCGCATGGCACAAAAATGATGGAGATATTGATAATATTGTTAGCTTAACGCGTAACTTGCTGAGTTTACATCAACCACATCCTGCATTGCTGCACGGCGACCTATGGGCAGGCAACGCCGGCTTTAGCAAAAAAGGCCCTGTACTCTTTGATCCAGCCGTCTATGTAGGTGATAGCGAGACTGACCTAGCGATGGCTGAACTGTTCGGAGGATTTCCTAGTGCATTCTTTGATGGTTATAAGACCATCTCATCTATCGAAAAAAATTATGAGCAAAGAAAACCGATTTACCAGCTTTACCATATTTTAAATCACGGGTTATTATTCGGCGCGCATTACATTGCTCAAGCTAAACAAACAATTAGCGAGATTCAAAGACAGATGTAGTGCTAGACATAAACATCAAAATTAGCACATTAAGAGAATTATTATGGGAACGACTGCTCCCGTTGCGCTTATTACAGGTGCAGCCAAGCGCATTGGTGCGGCAATAGCGACAAAACTTCACGCACAGGGATTCAATGTCATTATTCACTATGGTCAATCGCGATTAGAAGCCGAAGCACTAGTCGAAAGCTTAAATACCATACGACCTGATTCAGCCGAGAGCCTCAGTGCCGACCTTTGTCGCGTTAGTGAAGTACAACAGTTAGCCGATAAAGCACAGACTGTATGGGGTTACATCGATGTACTTGTTAATAACGCTTCAAGTTTCTACCCTACACCAGTAGGTGAAATAAACGAGGACGATTGGTCTTCTTTAGTAGGAAGTAATCTTAAAGGGCCACTATTCTTGTCTCAAGCATTGGCGCAAACGCTAATTCAGCGAAAAGGCGCCATCATCAATATGATTGATATGCATATAGACCGCCCGCTGCCAAAACACAGTGTGTATCTCTTGGCTAAAAGTGGGCTGGCCTCGTTAACTCGCTCACTTGCAACAGAACTAGCACCACATGTACGCGTTAACGGGATAGGCCCGGGCGCCATACTATGGCCAGATCGAGCACTGAGTGATGAAGAGAAACAAGCCTTAATTGATACCATTCCACTAGGTGACCTTGGTCGTGAGCAAGATATTTCAGATACGCTCTGGTTTTTAGTAAATGCGCCATACATTACGGGTCAAATCTTGTATGTAGACGGCGGTCGTAGCCTTTATAGCAGTGCTTGTGCGTGACATAACGATATGTATTGCCGCCCCCTAGCCGATTACGCCCGACGTGTGCCCCTATATCAGTTCTTTAGCATGCTACGGGCTACGCTTTTGCTGTTCTGTATTAGTGTATTCGTTACCGGCTGCTTTAGCGCTCGCTCGGTTCAAGACAGCCTAGAAGACTATAGCGATCGTTTGTCTTATGTGCTCGATGTACCTTTGCCCGAATTAGAAACGCCACCACTTTCTCGATTAACCGACTCATCAACCCTTAACTACAACATCGAAGGCCTTAACATTAACTTGAGGGAATTTTTTGCGCTTCAAGACTGCGAAGTTGGCCGGGTTGTGGCTGAGCGAAACACGAGTTTAGGGAAAAGCCAGTTACCTTCGCAGCGAATTGTCTATGAAAGTGAATTATTATCTGCACTTAATAATTGCGAGACAGCCATTAGATCAAAAAATACAGCACTGGCTGACAGCTTAAACCAATGGCAAGAACGAAAACGTAATGACTTTGCAAAGCATTGGGCGAATCTCATACAAACGAGTCAAGAGATGCGACTTGCACTGAACACGCCAGAGCGACTACTAGGTATTGATAACAATAAAGACGCCTTTGCTAGCGTTAATAGCCTTTTCTTTCTTGATAGCTTGAAAAATCGCATATTCGAAGACGAAATAGCGCCTATAGACAGTGCAGAAATTGAAACCCAGCTTCAAATTGTTCGCTCTGCAAGGCTGCCTGCGTCATTGTGGCGCACACAACAAGCACTGAGTCACAACCTAAATATTTTAACTCGAGCGTTAACGCCAGCGCTTGAGACAATTTCGTGCCCAAATGGCCGAGCAAGCGACAAAGCAAAAATACTGCGAAATGTCTTCTACCTTTTTTTTATAGAAGAAATTCAGCCCGTTGGGAGTATGATTAATCAATACCACTATAAATTGTTGCCACTGTGGCAGTCGTGGGAAGAGGACGACATCTTACACCCTGCTTTTAAACATTACATTGCCACACAAGGTAACAACAACTTTTCGGCATACGAAAAAGCGATGCAAGCACATGTTGTGTTGTGGCAAGGGTTTCTGAAGCGCTGTAATCTTTCACCAGTGGCACCAGCCTCTCGCTAAAGAATATTTTCGCCAGCTTCAGGATCTCTCGAGCGCCGTGCTTGCTCTCGAATATCATGCGCTTCGGTGGCAACGTCGTCTTCGCTAGCGTTTACTTCAACATTCTTTTGGGTAGATGCTGTCTGTTTCTCGACATTGGGCGCGTTGCCTTGTTTTGGCCCATTTATCACCTGAAGCCCTTCTGGGAATATTCGCTCTCTTGCGTCGTCAGGCATACTTATTCCTGCGTCTGTATACGCTGCCACAATATTTCTCATCAATAAAGACGCCATTTTAAGAACGCTTGTTTTCTCAACATCCACCCAAAAATATACTTTTATATTGTATGTAGACGACCCTAAGTTATCGATAAGTACTTGGGGCTCTGGGTCAATTAAAACGTTACTTTGCGACGCAATGACAGACTGTGCGATTTGCTGTGCTTGCTGCACATTAGCATCGTATCCAACCCCAACAATAAAATTGCCACGCATCAGGGGGTTTGCCGTTAGATTCTTGATAACGCCTTTATAAATTGTGGCGTTAGGTATTTGTATATGGTTACCGTCGAAATCCACCAAGGTTGTTGCCCTTGCAGTGACCTTTTGAATAATGCCAGTAAATTCATTTATCTGAACGATATCACCAATACGAAAGGGACGTTGAACAGTAAGTAGCAAGCTAGAGATGAAGTTTTCCGCAATGTCTCTAAATGCGAAACCCAAGATCAGGCCAACGACACCTGTGCCACTGACCACCGCAATGGCAAAGCCCGTTAAACCAGCGAGAAACAGAAACAAATAAATGCCTAATAAAACCACCACAGTACTGATACTGCGCTGAATAACAGAGCGGAGTAACGGAGAGGTCGTTGCTCGAGTCAAGGGTTTCACTAACAGTCGCGACAATGGTGTAGCTAGAGTAATAAATATCACCATCACCAAAATTCCCACAGCCAATCCAGGTAGTCGATAAATGAAATTGTTCCATAACTCAGCAAGTAACGACTGTGCGTTTGACAAACTGTTTTGATTTACGTCGATTTCGTTTGCTTGAACAACAATATCAAACGGAAGCGAAGTGATAGCGTTAACCATCTCTTCGGCATTGCCTAGCATCGAACGCGGAAATAATTGTTCTTGCATAACCTCATTCCTTGGTGATTGTACTTGTTAACAATTGCACTGCCTGTGTTTAATAAGAAGTTTGTCTGTGTGTAATACATCATTACACGAGAACGCTCTAGTAACTACTGAGCAATAACCAAATAAGATCCCAGTCCGATAGTAAACAAGAAACTTCCCCAAATGGCATGTTCAATCACCACAACTGGCGTTGAATTTGTTTGCATATACCGATATCCGAATATCGCCCCCCCGAACCAAGAAATCACCACAGCAATCCAATTGCCATATACCAAATGAGCGAGACCAAACACAAAAGTACTCAATGCCCACCGCGCATATTTCGAAGGCAGTATTTTTTTATAGCGATGAAAAAAATACGTTCTAAAGATTATTTCCTGAGGAATGACAGACACTATGGGATAAACAAGCAATGTGGCTACCCACATCCAAGGTTCATTCATCGGCAAATGCAAAAACAACTCAGGCTTGAGAAAATACACCACCAAGGCAAGTAAACACGCCCAAGGAATAAAAAGCTTTAACGTACTTGCGAAATGCGTTCTATAGTCTTCCCAATGCCATAGCTTGATACGTTTAAACTGTTTATCTGCTAGAAGCACTGCTAAACAAAACAAACCAATAAGCCCGAGGATAGGCATTAAGTAGTCTGCGAAGTGTTTTATCCAATACAAAACCGCAAAAGGAAATACAACAAAAAGCATGATCAATTCCGACCACAACTTAACCACGACCCACCTCTTTTTTACTTTGTGATGACACTTTTATGAAAGTGTAGTGCCAATTTGAGAAAAGCGAGAGGCGTCATGCTTACTACTTTAGCCGAAACTGAGATACCACTGATTAAAAAGTGTTGATTTTCAAATGAATTAAAAATGATTTATCGCTCAACATTTGGTTTATTTTGCACTTGTTTACGGGCATGACGCAGCGTGTATTGTGGTCGCGATTCGGTTGTATTTGTATATTTCACAAAAGTCATGAAATAATTGCGCTATATGAATAAACCCAATTCGCGATGCATTTAGTGAATGGGTACAAGGCGGTACACATGGCCAACAATAGCCCTAATGACGTTTTAGAACAAATTGAGAAGCACTATATGGCTCTCTCTCCATCAGGAAAAGCAATAGCGCATTACCTGCAACAAAACCCAATAGCTGTATTAAGCCAATCTACATCGCTAATTGCTGAAAAGACAGGAACGTCTAAAGCAACGGTCAGCCGCTTTTTTCGTCAACTTGGCTTCGACTCCCATCAACAGGCAAAAGACGCACTCGCTCAACTCAGAGAACAAGGTGTGCCCGTTGTCAATTCACTGAGCAACGTGCAACAGCATGAAAGTGAAGTTAAAAACCTATCGTTGACTTTTGAAGGTGTGACATTAGACGCGCTTAAAGCAGTAGCACAACTGCTCGCACAAGCACAGCAGGTAACCCTCATAGGCTTTCGAAATGCCTACCCTATTGCACTGCATTTCAGGCAACAATTAAAACAAATACGCGGTTCTGTTCGCGTATTGCCTCAGCCTGGACAAACACTCAGTGAAGACATCATCGACCTTAGTGAAAAAGACGTGGTTGTGTTGTTTGGTTTCAGGCGTCGCACACGTCAATTTAAATATGTGTTACAGAACATAAAGCACTGTACTACGGTACTTATCACGGACCCTTCGGGACAACAATACCGACAAGATGTTGATCACCTTCTTGTGGCGCATATTGGCAGCGAATCCCCCTTTGATAGTTATGCGGCTCCTATGAGCTTAGTGGCATCGCTGTGTAACTTGACTTATGAAGAATTAGGCAGCATTGCCGCAGATCGCGTCGAGGCTATTACCGATATCTATATTCAAATGGACGAATTAGAAAGTCCCAAGCGATAACCTGCGTCCATCGTCTAAAGTTTGCGCAATGCTGCGCCGATATTTTAGTGAAACTGTATGTAAAATGATGCTGTTGAAAACAACAATAAAACTATCTAGTTGTTTTTAGAGTAAAAGAGTAAGCGGTAGAGAAGCGTGTGAAATGTTCGCACAACAATGGAGTAGGCATGGATAAGACGCAATTTGTCATGGAAGAGGCGAATGCTGTATTGGAATTTTGGTTTAGTGAGTTGTCATCTGAGCAATGGTTTGCTCAAGATGACCACGTAGACCAGACAATTACATCACGATTTTCAAAACTGCGAAACGCTGCAGTTAGGGGCGAACTATGGCCTTGGCGAGCAACAGCGACTGGAAGACTGGCTGAAATCATTGTGCTAGACCAGTTTTCTCGCAATATATTTCGAGAAAGCGCCCATGCATTTAGTGCAGACGGCATTGCACTCGTGCTCGCTCAAGAAGCAGTGAGTGTTGAAGCTGATAAAATGTTAACTCCTCAACAACGCGCTTTTCTTTATATGCCCTTCATGCACAGCGAATCATTATCTATTCATGACATCGCGCTAGAATTATTCTCTCAAGAAGGCCTTGAACAACAGTTCACGTTTGCCAAACGCCATCAAGAGGTCATTGAAACCTTCGGGCGATATCCACATAGAAATATCGTGCTGGGGCGAGAGTCTACCTTCGAGGAACTCTCTTTTCTAAAAACCCACCCAAACGGCTTTTAACACTTTACGCAAAGGCCTTTTGCCCTACATTTCACGAAAAGAACCAAAAGGCTGTTGCTCATATATTGAATATTGCTTGGCAATCGATGAAATGCCACCAAGCAACAAACGTTTCTCTTGACATTACAATGAAACAGATGTTTCATTAAAGACAAGAACAACAACAATTACAAACGCTGTGAGCACACCTTTTGTTTTAACGCCATCGAAGGCTACCGAAAAATCAGTCTCTTCTTTATCGAGTGAACATCAGCAAAAACCTTTGCACAACTTGAAGTTAGCGGTAAAGGATTTATTTCATATGAAAGGATTACCCACAGCAGCAGGTAATCCAGATTGGCTTGCAACTCACGCATTGCCCATTGAAACCAATAGCACCGTAAGGGTGTTGCTCGATGCTGGGGCAGAATTTAAAGGCAAAACAATCACTGATGAGTTGGCCTACAGTCTTCATGGTCAGAATAAACATTATGACGCTTTAATTAACCCAGCTGCACCCGCACATATTCCTGGTGGCTCTTCATCAGGTTCCGCAGTAGCTGTCAGTGCACACCTTGCTGATATCGGGCTTGGTACTGACACGGGTGGGTCTATCAGGGTACCAGCCAGCTATCAAGGCTTATGGGGATTAAGAACAACTCATGGATTGGTACCTTGCGACAACATGGTGCCTCTTGCACCATCGTTTGACACAATTGGCTGGATGACCCGAGACTTAGATACACTGATTGCAGTTAGCAACGAGGTCATTGTTCGCAAACAGCAGACCTTTCAAAGTAAGTCGCTTGATGATACTCACTTTGGCATCGCAACGGCGCTATTTTCAAGCGTAGCGCACAGCAAAAATTGTCTTGCGTGGTTGGAAGAACTAGAAAAAGTCAGTCCTTGTAAAGCGCTATCAAACAGTGAGCTAGACTTGGCTGAATTGCAAACTGCAGCAACGTTTAGAACCTTACAGGGCAGTGAAATTTGGCAACAACACGGTGACTGGATCACAGCACATCAGCCAGATATTGCTGATGACATTATGTTGCGCTTGAACTGGTGTAGCGCCATTACACAAGACGAAGCTCTCCAAGCCAAAAAACAACAAGACGTAGTGATTAAACACCTCAATGGTCTATTTTCTACGATAGACGTTTTGGTAATCCCTACGACACCAGGCATAGCACCTCGTTGTGATGCCGACGACGCAACATTGGCAAATGATAGAAACGCACTGCTAGCACTTACTGCAATAGCAGGACTTGCAGGCTTGCCTCAATTACATATGCCCTTGTTTACCCTACACAATGCCCCATGCGGACTATCGCTGGTGGGCAAAAAAGGTAGTGATCTTGCTTTACTTTCGCTAGCGAAAGCAATTCAAGCAACGACAGCAAAGCACAAGAAATAGCGTTACAACAAGCGCAATTAAGAAAAACTAACGCTTTAGCTACCTATAAACCGAAGGAAAGTTTGATGAGTGAAAAACACAATATCGCGTTTACTGCGCCCCACTTTGCCGCCTCTCAAGTTGGTTTAGATATTTTAGAGAAAGGCGGTACTGCCATAGAAGCTATGGTCGCGGCAGCAGCATCAATAGCGGTAGAGTATCCCCATATGAATGGCCTGGGTGGCGATGGCTTTTGGCTTATTAGCGAACCAGGTAAAGCACCAGTAGGTATTGATGCATCAGGGGTTGCTGCACAAGGAGCAACACCTGATTTTTACGCGGGTGAAACGGCTATTCCGAGTCGTGGAGGTAAAGCCGCACTCACCATGGCTGGTGCAGTTGCAGGCTGGCAAGCAGCACTTGAAATCAGTAAAGAATGGCAAGCGCCACTGCCACTTCGCACATTACTTGATACGGCCATAAGCCAAGCTAATTGGGGCATTGAGGTTACGCAAAGTCTTACCGATGCCAGTAACAAAACCTTTAATGATCTAGCAAGTGATGAGCACTTTTCACAGTTTCTGATAAAGGGTCAGGCGCTGAAAAAAGGGAAGATCGTTAAGTTAACTACGTTATCAAAAACACTTGCCCATCTTGCCGAAAAGGGGTTGAACGATTTTTACCACGGTGAACTAGCGCAAAAACTTTCACACGATTTAGAAGCTGCGGGCTCTCCTATTCGCCTTGAAGATTTCCATAATTACGAGGCTAAAATTGTAACGCCGCTCTCGGTAGACACGAGCAAAGGAAAAATTTACAACCTTCCAGCGCCTACTCAAGGTGTAGCGTCGCTAATTATTCTTGCACTCTATGACCGCGTTCAACATCTTGGTACAAGTGATGCCGATATGGTGCATTTGCTTATTGAGTGCACCAAACAAGCCTTTATTGCGCGTAACGCCTATGTGACCGACCCTTCTCGCACACAAACCGACTTGCAAAGTTTGCTAAGTGACGACGTGCTAGATGATATGACCAAGCACATCAAACTCGATACTGCACAGCCATGGCCGCATGTTGCGAAGCCTGGCGATACCATTTGGATGGGATGCTGTGACAGTGAAGGGCGCATGGTGAGCTACATTCAATCGCTCTATTGGGAGTTTGGCTCTGGCGTGGTCAGCCCGCAAACCGGTATTGTTTGGAACAACAGGGGCACGTCATTTTCGCTTGACCCTAACAGCAATCAATATTTGTCACCAGGCATGAAGCCCTTTCATACCCTAAACCCCGCGTTTGTTGAACTTGCCGACGGCCGCCGCATGAGTTACGGCACTATGGGAGGCGAAGGTCAACCGCAAACTCAAGCAGCTCTTTTTGCACGCCACGTTTATCACAACCAGCCCATAGATAAGGCTATCTCACTTGGAAGGTGGCTACTGGGTCGCACGTGGGGTGATGAAAGCCACAACTTAAAGGCTGAGCGCGACCTTGTTGAATATGTAGGCGAAAGCTTGGTAGCGCGAGGACACGACATGGTCACCGTAGACCCGTGCAATGAACTCATGGGTCATGCGGGTGCCATTATACGTGAAACCGATGGTGCAGTAAGTGGTGCGAGTGACCCTCGTAGCGACGGTAAAGCTTATACGGGGCGTAAGAAATAAGCCTATTTGAACGCGGAATGTCAGCATTCGCTACTCATACACATAATTAAAAGAGAAGAATCGTAGATGCAGTTTTTACTAGATAACCTAACGGTCATTTTATCGTTAATTGGCACGGGCGTTTTTGCCGGACTACTAGCAGGCATGTTAGGTGTAGGTGGCGGTATTGTGATCGTGCCGGTGTTATTTTTCTTGTTTCAAGCACTGGGCGTATCACCAGAAAGTGCCATGGTTATTGCCACTGCAACGTCATTGGCGACAATCGTGCCCACGTCGGTAAGTTCAATTCGTGCCCACCACGCAAAAGGTAACGTTGATTTTGCTCTGCTAAAAGCCTGGGCAGTATTTATTCTTGCGGGTGTTCTGATAGGTAGTTATTTAGTTACAGTGGTTAACCCTACCTATTTAACATTGCTATTCGGCACGATCGCGACCTTGTCAGCACTCAATATGCTAATCGGCAAAAAAGATGCGCTGTTTAACGGCCTTCCTGGGCGAATAGGCCAATCGATTATGGCCAGCTGTATTGGCTTGTTTAGTTCAATGGTTGGCATTGGTGGCGGCACACTAACCGTACCTACCCTCACCTTTTGCAACTATCCCGCTCACAAAGCAGTGGGCACGGCGGCCGCTGTGGGACTCATTATATCCCTACCCGCCGCATTAACGTTGTTATTCGTTGGAGCAACGCCAAGCGATGCACCATTTGCCACCTTCGGCTACGTAAATCTACTAGGGTTTGCGTGTATTGTGCCGCTAACGGTGCTATTCGCGCCCGTCGGTGCAGGTATTGCCAATAAACTAGACGCGGGACTTCTAAAGAAGATCTTCGCTGTTGTCCTCATCATCACAGGCGTGCGCATGCTTGCGCAGGTTCTTATCTAGGAGTTCATTCATGCAACATTTTTCACCGTTGTCTCCACCACCTCGTTTACTTATGGGCCCGGGCCCCATTAACTGCTATCCACGGGTACTCTCAGCCATGGCAACGCAGCTAGTCGGGCAATATGATCCGGTTATGACAGGGTATATGAATGAAACGATGGCACTTTATCGCGACGTATTTAATACCAATAATCAGCAGACCTTTTTGGTCGATGGCACATCTCGCGCTGGTATCGAAGCAGTGTTGGTCTCTGCTATTGAGCCTGGTGACAAAGTACTTGTTCCTATTTTTGGTCGTTTCGGTCATTTATTGGCAGAAATTGCGGAACGCGCTGACGCTGAAGTGCATACTATCGAAGTTCCATGGGGAGAGGTCTTTACGCCTGAGCAAATTGAAGCGGCGATAAAAGACGTACAGCCTAAATTGCTTGCTATCGTACAAGGTGATACCTCAACCACCATGCTTCAGCCACTGGCGGATATCGGCAGTATTTGTGAAAAACACGATGTACTCTTCTATTGCGATGCAACGGCATCAATTGGCGGTAACCCGCTAGAGGTCGATGCGTGGAAACTCGATGCGGTTTCTGTTGGCTTGCAAAAGTGTTTGGGCGGTCCATCAGGCTCCGCTCCTGTTACATTAAGCGATAAATTTGTAAAGCAAGTGCGAACCCGTCATCACGTAGAAGCGGGTATTCGTGATGCCCATCACGAGGCCGCTCGTGGCCCCAAAATACGTTCTAACTATTTCGATTTACCCATGATCATGGATTACTGGGGTGAAGAGCGTTTAAACCACCACACAGAAGCAGCCAGCATGTTGTTTTGTGCCAGAGAGTGTGCGCGGGTGCACCTAGAAGAGGGACAAGATAAGGTTATTGCAAGACACAAAGTAGCTGGCGATGCCATGTTAGCAGGTGTTCAAGCAATGGGTTTGCAACCTTTTGGCGACCTTAAACATAAAATGTTCAACGTGGTGGGTGTTTATATTCCAGAAGGCGTTGAAGGCGAACAAGTCAGGAAAACACTTCTCCTTCGTTTTAATATCGAAATTGGCACCAGTTTTGGCCCGCTTAAAGGCAAGATTTGGCGCATTGGTACTATGGGTTATAACGCAAGAGAAGATGCGGTGCTGCACACACTTCAGTCGTTAGAAACTGTACTAAGAATGCAAGGCTTTGCCTTGCCTGCCGGAAGCGGCGTCGATGCTGCGCTTAAAGTCTTTGAAGACGCTAATGCCGCGGGAGCCATGAATGGGTGAGTTCACTGAACTTGCAACACAGGTTATGGCACGCTGTGAAACGCTAGGAGACCTGAGTCAAGACCCACAATGTCTCGATAGACGATACCTAACGGATGAGCACAAACTTGCCAACCAGTTAGCCTCTGGTTGGATGATAGAAGCTGGCATGACGACCTGGCAAGATGCCGTAGGCAACATTTGGGGGCGCTATACATCAAGTGTGCCCAACGCACCACGCCTGATTATTGGAAGTCACCTTGATACTGTACCAAACGGCGGCAAGTATGACGGTATGTTGGGCGTTGTTGCTGCTATCTCACTTGTCGCCATGTTTGATGGCACCCAATCGCGATTCCCTTTCCATATTGACATTGTAGGGTTTTGCGATGAAGAAGGTACCCGTTTTGGTACTACGTTGTTAGGCAGCCGAGCGCTCACTGGCCAATGGCAAGACAGCTGGCGTTACTTAAAAGATGTCGACGGCATCAGCCTTGAACAAGCTATGACAAACTTCGGTTTGAACTTCGACGCGATAGCAAGCGCCGCTATCTCGCGCACCGATATTCTCGGTTACTTAGAGCTACACATAGAACAAGGCCCGGTACTTGAGCAGGAAAACCTGCCGGTAGGCGTTGTGAGCGCTATTGCTGGTGCAAAGCGTTTCAACCTAAGTGTTGAAGGCATGGCCGGCCACGCAGGTACAGTACCTATGTCGATGCGTGTCGATGCACTAAGTGCTGCTGCCGAAATGATTCTATCTGTTGAGCACATTAGCCAGCATCGCCCGGGAGTGGTGGCGACAGTAGGCAAGATAGTTAACGGCCCCAACGGTGTTAACGTTATTTCAGGCAGAACAACCTTTTCATTAGATATTAGAAGTGAAGATGACAGCTTGCGTGACACTGTACTGACTGAAATCTTGCAGAGTTTTGATCATATTGCGCATAAGAGAAAGGTAGGGTTAGCTGTCGAGCAAACACATAGCGCTCCCGCGGTACACTGCGATCAAAATCTCAAACAAGCGCTAGTTGACGGTGTTCAAGCCAGCGGTATTTCACCTCGTGTACTCGCTTCAGGCGCGGGGCATGACGCAATGGCGATGGCAGAAATTTGTCCTGTAGCCATGTTATTCACACGCTGTAAAGGCGGCATTAGCCATCACCCTTTAGAGTCGATTACCTTGGAAGATGTTGCAGCAAGCCTTAGCGTATTACACAAAACCATCAGCGGTTTAAAACACAATTAGAGGATTAGATAACCGGATGAAAATAACAAGGATTTACAACGATGCCGAAGGAAAAAGTCACTTTGGCGAAGTTGAAATAGCGTTAAAAGATGGCGGCCCGATTGGCATGCTTTCAGAGAAGTTTGGCGCTGATAAAATCATTTTTAGAGAAACTCCCGCTGATTACGATTTTAAGTGGCACCCTGCCCCTGCACGCCAATTGCTTTTCATTATCAAAGGGCGCGCAGAGTTTACTGTGTCTAACGGTGAACGACATGTTTTCGGTGCAGGCGATGTGCTGCTACTTGAAGATACTGAAGGTGAAGGTCACTGCTCCAAGGCCATGTACAACGAAGTTAGGCACTCTATTTTCGTAACGCTCGATAACGATACACAGCTATAATTGTGAATAGTCGCTACTTATCTTTCATACGCAAAACGAGCGCACCACATCGATAGCATCACTGCTATTGCGCTCATTTTGTTTCAAGCCAATCACCATGGTTAGTTAACGTTTTTAATGGTTTATCACGTCCTGACAACGCACTAAAGGAAGACACGACGCCCACTGAAGGTGCAAGTCACTTCAAACCCTATAACCAACCGAATTCAAAAAAAACATTTTCGCTATATTTTTCAAATAGATAAAATCAAAAAGTCAGCATGACCACTCGGTCAGTTTTTTTGCATTAACGTCACTATCATTCTACTTGCGCCCGCCGCATAAAAATACTGGTAAACACCGTTATGCAAAGTAGTGACTTACTCTACGGACTCAACGACAGCCCTTCTGCATTGCCGACTATAACAGCTGCAATTCAGCACCTTCTCGCAAGCTTTGTTGGCATTATTACGCCCACTTTGGTTATCGCATCTACACTTGAACTTGAACAATACACACCATTTCTAATTAGCATGGCATTGTTTGCAAGTGGTATTGGTACCGCGATTCAAACAAAACGTATCGGCCCTGTTGGCAGCGGGCTGGTAGCCATTCAAGGGACAAGCTTTGCGTTCATCAGTGCTCTCATTTTTGCAGGTAGCAAAGTGAAGGCAGAAGGAGGATCGGCAGAGGATATTTTAGCGCTGCTTTTCGGGTTGACTATGGCTGGTGCCATGATTGAAGTGGTTTTTAGCCTGTTTATCAACAGACTAAAGCGCATCATTACGCCATTGACAACAGGAATTGTAATTACTGCAATAGGCCTTTCACTTATCAACGTGGGGATGACTGATCTTGCGGGCGGCTTTCATGCCAAAGACTTTGCTAATACCGATAATTTACTTGTTGGACTTGGTGTTTTGTTGGTGATTGTATTTCTCAACGCCAGTACTAATCACTGGCTTCGGTTAAGTGCAATTTTTATCGGCATGGCCTGCGGTACGCTGTATGTCTTTTTGACCTCAGGCATAGACTTCAGCCACCTGTCGGATTTACCCGTATTTGCGCTTCCCACCCCTTTTAGGTTTGGGCTCGACTTTGATATCAGTTTGTTCTTACCCATTGCACTTATCTATCTATTCAGTGCGATAGAAACCGCTGGCGATCTCACAGCAAATAGTCTTTTTTGCAAGGAGCCTGTATCTGGGCCTGTGTTTTTTAGGCGCGTACAAGGCGGTATTTTAGGTGATGGAGTAAATTCGTTTATTGCAGGAACGTTAAACACATTTCCCAACACCACTTTTGGCCAAAACAACGGCGTGATCCAATTAACAGGTATAGCAAGTCGAAAAGTAGGACTGGTTGTTGCGGCATTATTCTTCTTTATAGGCCTATTTCCTAGCGTTGGCGGTATGCTGCAAACCATTCCAAAGCCTGTGCTTGGCGGCGCGACCCTTGTGATGTTTGCCATGGTTGCTGTGGGCGGATTAAAACTGTTAGCTCATTATGCGCTAGACAGACGAAGCAGCCTTGTTACTGCTTGCTCGCTAGGCATGGCAATTGGCGTAATGATGGTGCCTGAAGCACTGTCACAATTACCAAGTTGGTTAGAGAACATTCTTCTGTCGCCGGTAACATCAGCAGGTATCACTGCTGTTTTTCTTGACTTAACGCTGCCCAAACAATTGTCGGAAACAGAATTTGATACCAAAACAAAGCAAAGAAGTAAAACGCCTTTAACTTCATCAAACGTTATTGGTGCAAAAAGCCCTTAAAAATCACTTAAATAGTGCAGAGTTTGAAACAAACTTAAGCATTAACACAAAAATAACAAAAATCGAACAGCAAAATATTTTTTAATGCCTATAATTCAGCAACTTAAGAGCAGGTTAAAAGTTGACCAACTGGACAAGACGTTGGCATCTATCCTGCTATAAGCAAGGCGCAAGGCAAAATTTGCGTACATAAAGCCCTAAAAAAGGGCAACTAAAAACACCGAGGAAACCATGAAAAACACTACATTCAAACTATCTCCTCTAGCGAAAGCACTCGCCATTAGCACAGCAGTGGCATTATCAACTCACGCTATCGCTCAAGAAGAGACCGACGTTAAAGACGCTGATGTTGAAAAAATTGAAGTTACGGGTTCACTGGGCAGCTTGCCTGGTCAAGATGTTGAGTCCGTGTTCGGTTTTGGCAAGTCCATTCTTGAAACTCCACGTTCAGCATCAACCATCTCACAAGAGCAGATGGAGCGTTTTAACGTATCAGACATTGATGAACTTGTTGCGTTTGCCCCAGGTACCTTTACGCAGTCTTTCTTCGGTGTTGCAGGCTCACTGGATGTACGCGGTACGCCTGGTGAAACATACTTCCGCGGTGTAAAACGCCTTGATAACCCAGGTAACTACCCAACCCCTATTGGCGCTTCAAGCCGAATTGATATTGTTCGCGGCCCAGCATCTCCAATTTACGGTCCATCGAAAATTGGTGGCTATCTAAACTTTAACCCTAAATCAGCTCGTGCCTCGTCAGGACAGTATTTAGAAGCACCTACAGGTGCACTTTCCTATACAACAGGCTCTTGGGATAAGAGTATTCTTACTGCTGAAGTTGGTGGTCCATCTACCATTGGCGGAAAAGAAATGGGTTACTACTTATATGGCGAGTTAGAAAATTCTGATAGCTTCTACGACAATACCCAAACCGACCAAACTATCTTGCAAGCGTCGTTTAATATTGATGTTACAGACAGCCTGCGCTTTGAGTTTGGTGGTATGTACCACGATTACGATGGTAACCAAGTTGCGGGTTGGAACCGACTTACTCAAGACTTAGTTGACAACGGTACTTACATCACAGGTACTGCACTTCCACTTGATACAGATGGTGACGGTCAAATCAGTCATGAAGAATACGGTGCCGTTAATATTGCAGGTAATAGTTTCTTCTATGTACCTGCAAGCGCATTTACTGATGACGAAGCAACCGAATTGATGCAGTTGCAGAACGTAGGCACTACAACCCTTAATGCCAACCAAGTACTTGTTGCGCCTGACGATCAGTTAGGTAACGAAGCGATTACGCTTTATTTTGATACTATTTATTACTCAGACAACTGGGAAATTCGCAATCAGTTTTTCTATGATGCCTATGAGAACATTAATGAAAACGCGTATGGGTTCTCTCAATTTCACGACAGCTGGGTAATTGAAGATAAAGTTATTTTTGCAACTGAAATTGAACAAGATAGCTTACTTGCACAATTCCAGTTTTCTCCTTCAATCCGCTATACTGACTTTGAACATGGTGACGATTTCACATTTGAATATTTCAACCGTCGTGACTTGACCATGCCTTCATCAGCACTAGACCGCCGCTTGCTGTCTACTCGTTCAGGCAAAAACTACGATAACTATGATGTGGGTAATTACCTAGATTTAGGTATTGCAGCCATGACCGACTTAACGTGGGATTGGGGTTTAAACTTAGTATTGGGCGTGCGCTACGATACTATCGATATTGAAAGTACTTCTCGTACTGATCTACTGCTAGGCGCTACTGGCGATGAAACCCCGATTTCTGCTGATGAAACCGTAGACGGTTGGTCGTGGAATGCCAGTATCTCGTATGAGTTTGAGTTTGGACTTATTCCTTATATCACCGCTGCTGAACAAGCCACTTTGGTTGCTGGTCAAGGTGCTGAAATTGGTGTTGGTCAGCTAAATCAACCAGGTTCAAGTGGTGCGTTTGATACCTCTGAGCTTATTGAATACGGTGTTAAAGGGTCATTACTAGACGATACTCTTTACTTTGCACTTTCTGCATTTGAGCAAGAACGTACTGACTTCAACACGCAAAACGTAGTGACTAACAACACGACCAACAACAAAGGCACGGAGTTTGAACTACGTTGGGTAGTGAATGAAAACCTCGTTGTGTCGGCTGGCTACACTAACATTAAAGTAATCAACTTAACTGCCCTTGAAAATGGCAATCAATTTGGTTTCTTAGGTGCTGAAGATCTTGTTAACCTTACCGACCCATCACTCGTATTTGGTGGCAACGTAATTGGTTTAAACCTTATTGGTGAGGGCTTCAACAACACAGACGGTCGTAAAGCAGGTATTCCTGAAAACATCTATACGCTAACAGCAACGTACGACTTCCAGAACGGCTATGCGGCTAACGTTAGTGTTGTTGATGTTGATGAAGTAGCATCAGGTTTCTCTGCGTCAGTAACCTTGCCTTCTTATACACTGGTAAACGCGGGAATGTCATACGAAGCAGAAGACTGGTCGTTTAACCTTACTGTTAAAAACCTAACAGACGAGCGCTATTTCCGCTCTAACTTCCCTGACCTATTCGGTAGCCAAATCGTGTTACCTGAATTACCACGTCACTGGAATGCTAAGTTCACATACAAGTTCTAATAGTTAGTATGTAAAATTAAGAAAGGGTAAATTCGAATACGGGTTTACCCTTTTTTTATAAGGACAGATTATGCAAATACAACGGTTGTACCAAAGCGCCTTATTGCCGCTTTTAATGTGCCTAGGCCTGTCATTCCCATCTTACGCCGACGAAACTCCACTCAAAGTAAAAGTTGTGATTGTCAGTATGTTTGAGATTGGCGAGGACGAGGGTGATACTCCCGGTGAATTTCAGCTTTGGAAAACAAGACAGCACTTAACCACTCGTTACGCCCAGCCTCACGCTTTTCACGATATCTATGCCAATACCGAAACTGGTGTAGTGGGCATAGTAACAGGAATGGGCATTGCTCGTGCGTCTGCAGCGATAATGGCGTTGGGGTTAGATGAACGTTTTGACTTAACTGATGCTTATTGGCTTGTTGCAGGTATTGCAGGAATTGACCCCAATGATAGCACCATAGGCAGTGCAGTTTGGACTGATTATGTAGTCGATGGCGATCTTGCCCATCACATTGATGCAAGAGAAATTCCCGAAGATTGGAATACCGGTTACTTTCCACTATTTACCGATAGCCCCAATAATCCCCCTCCATTGACAGATGTATCTCAAAGCCCAAATGGCGAGGTTTATGCGTTAAATCATTCGCTCACGCAGTGGGCTTATGAGCACACAAAGGATACTGAGCTTTTCAATACCCCGGCAATGGATAACTTAAGAGCAAAGTACAAACACTTTCCTAACGCACGTGCCAAACCGTCTGTAGTGAAAGGCGCGCACCTATCAGCCTCAACATTTTGGCATGGAAAGCTGTTAAATCAATGGGCTAATGAATGGGTTGACCACTGGACTAATAGCCAAGGCAATTTTGTCACCTCTGGAATGGAAGACTCGGCAACCCTACAGAGTTTGACTTATCTTGCGAACGCAGGCCGTGTAAATAAAGAAAGGGTTTTGATTTTAAGGACTGCAAGCAACTTCACTATGCAACCGCACTCACTCACCGCGGCAGACAACCTACGACTAGAGCGTTCACAGGGCTACGCTGCGATGAATGCATCTATTGAAGCCGCTTATAAGGTAGGATCACAGGTAGTTTCTTACCTTATTGAGCATTGGGAAGTAGTAAAAAATAAACCGCCGTCAGCGCATTAATGCACAGTTTGGTGGGAATACTAAATTGCGAGGTAACGCGCTAAAGGTTATACCTTTGCGCGTTTTGCGGATAGCACTCTTTTTAGTTGCACAGCCACATCATTGTGAACAACAGGCTTTGACAAAAAGTCCGCCATACCCGCCTCGCTACACGACGCTTTATCTTCAGGAGTGGTATTCGCCGTTACCGCTACAACAATGCCATTTGGCGCTAACAGTTTTTCACCCACAATGATGCGTGTAGCACTCGTTCCGTCAAGCACAGGCATCGCACAATCCATAAAAATAATATCGTACTTTTTTGCCCTCGCTTTGTTGACCGCAACTTCACCATTCTCTGCTTCATCTGGTGTGAAGTTAAATTTTTCAAGCATAGAGGCAAGAACAAAGCGGTTAATGTCATTGTCATCAACCACTAATACATTTAAAGGCTGACTCAATAGTTCAGAAGAAATCTCAATGTCTTCGCGCGCTATTTTTTCTTCGGAAGCCATTTCAATAGGAAGTACAATATCGAAACTACTCCCTTGGCCTACTTTAGAGCGCACTTCTAACTCGCCATTCATTTTTGCAACTAGTTGACTAACAATAGAAAGACCCAAACCATTGCCATTTAGCTCTTCATTAGCGTGTTGAGTGTCGTTCTGAAATGGCCTGAAAATGCGCGAAAGAATTTGTTCATTCATCCCCACGCCGGTGTCTTCTAATGATGCGAGTAATACTGGAATATTACCGTGATGCTTTAAGGTGACGTGAATGGAGACATAGCCCGAGTCAGTAAATTTTACCGCATTGGATAAAAGGTTGTGCAATATCTGGCTAACGCGGGCACTGTCGCCATGTACATTCGTGTTCTCATTAAAAGAAAGCACTGCGAACAGCCTTAGCCCTTTTGCCGCGCATTTGGTTTTAAATTCGTCGACAATGTCTTCAATTAACGAACGGATACAAAAGTCATTTAATTGAAACGTAAGTTCACCGTTCACTATCGCAGAGTAATCCAACACATCATTGATAAGCGATCGCAGCCTATCCGCACTGTGTAAAGCAATATCCGCTTTGCGTACTCTTACATTGTCCTTCGTTTCAAATTTGATCGCTTGCAACATGCCAGTAATGCCGTTTAGCGGTGTCTTTAATTCATGGCTTATACGCGATAGCAACATGGAACTTTCTTTTGATGCTAGTTCGGCTTCTTTCCGCTTTTCTTCAATTTCGAGCCGTGTACGCACGGCGCGATCCACATTTTGAAACGTTCCAAACAAGCGTACACACTGTCCACTGTGCATCTCAACCATTCCGTGGGTTTCAATCCACACTTCTGTGCCTTTTGCGGTAATTATTTGAAGCGTTGCTGTCCAAGGCACCCCAGTCTTTAAAGCGTGTTCGACTATATTCTTGATTTCCTCACGATCTCGCCCTGCTTTATAGAAATTAATCGCAGTGTCAAGATTAGGCACATAATCGTCGGCAACTTCGTGGATGCGTTTAGTCTGGGATGACCAATGAAGCGTATTGTTGAGAAGGTCAACTTCCCATGTGCCGATATTCGCAACACTTTGCAGTTTCTCAAACAGCGTTTGCTGCTTTCTATCTATTTTTTCTTGTGAGTGTTTTTCAACTGTTACCGCTAACCATTCGTCAATAAGCGCTATGTTATTAGTAACTGAACGCTCATTAGGGCAAGCATTGACATAAACTAGACACGCCATTTTCCCAAATAACTGGTGAAAGCGCCCCCGTATAAATTTTTCAGCTTGAAAGTAAGTAGAAAACCATTGCTTAAAGGTAAGCGAACATTCATCGCTAGATTGGGGAAAACTATGCTCTGCGTTGTGACTATGGACAAACGACGGAATAGATTGGAAACTCGGCGCATAAGCGTTAGAGGCTTTCGATAGCACATTGATATTTTCAGCGTCGACGTGTAACAAAACACACTGAAATAAATTGAGCGATTCAGCCCCACGTTTAACAATGGCGTCAAGTGAATGGTTAAGTTGGTTATCAAGCTTTACAGTTAAGCTCGACTGCTCGTCAAAAAAAGCCATACGTTGCCCTAACAGCGCGTTATAAATGAGAAAGGTTTTGATCACTTGCGCGTTGTAATCAATTAAGTCACGCATAGTGTAGACGCAGATTGGTAGAGAAAAAATTAAACCATAGGCTAACTAATAGACGTTTTAGCCCATTACCTGATTTCTTCCCTGTTCTTTCGCCTCAAACAATTTGACATCAGCCTCTTCTATCAGCGCTTCTAAGCCAGCTTGAGCGACTTTATTTGCTTGCCAAACTGCGTACCCCACACTGATAGAAACCTTATTCCCAATGCCATGGGCGTGAGGAATTTCAGCTTTTTGTACAACTTCGACAAGTTCCTGAGCTAACAATTTGGCACCCGCGCTGTCGATGTACGGAAGTATGACCAAAAACTCTTCGCCACCGAAGCGGATAACCGCATCTTTAGGACGTTTCATGACACTTGAAACTAACTGAGCGACACGACTTAGACACTGATCACCTTCTAAGTGACCATAGGTGTCGTTGAACAACTTGAAGAAATCAATGTCAATCATAATTGCGCCAACACTGCCATTGTCCCGAGCAACCTGTTTGATAAGTAACGGGATTTCCTTGGTGAGGTACATCCGATTGTACTGACCCGTTAGTTGGTCGTGATAGGTCATTGTTTCTAAGAACTCAGTTCTTAGTTTATTAAGCACATGCGTTTTAATTCTATGAGTAAGCGTGGAGGCATTAACAGGTTTCATAACGAAGTCAGATGCACCCACTTCCCAACATGCATTCTCACTTTCAATATCGAGGGTAGATGTAACAAAGATAACAGGAATGTCGGCTGTTGCACTATTCGCTTTTAACGCTCTGCAAACATCAAGCCCGTCAGTATCGGGCATATTCATGTCTAGTAAGACAAGATCAGGTAATTTATCTGCGCAATATAAAATAGCGTCTTTGCCAGATTGGGCCGTATCACATTGAAAAACAGGCATTAGAATCGACTCAAGCAACATACGACTCATCGGTTCGTCATCGACAATTAGCACGCGACATTCAGAAAACGGTTTTAACTCTGTTCGATTCATTAATTATTAATTCTCAATAACTTTCAGCCGAGTGTAATCTCGATATATTTACTTATTTACAGCATTAGGAAACGACTTGCATGCATTTGGTCAAAATTTGCAACCAAGAAGGTTTTCACGTGACTACATTATACGAGTCTAGCAACCCTCAATAAGGAAATACACGTATAATTCGCAATAATATTTATACGCGTTCTTGTAATTCAATATCTTACTGTGGGTTGACTTGCGAATTTTGTAGTCTTTTGATTAATAAAAGACCTTTTCCATGGGCTGTGTATTCGCAAAACAAACTAGGAACTCATCCACCGCTACCGGCTTGCACAACAAGTACCCTTGTCCAAGATGACAACCCAGCTTCTCTAATGCTTCAAATTGAGCTTCGTTTTCTATACCTTCTGCAACTATCTTTAAATCTAAACTTAGCGCTAACTGGACAATAGCACTTACAATATCAAATGCCTGCTGTTCTTGGTCCATGTCGATAACAAAAGAACGGTCAATTTTGAGCACATCAAGAGGAAACTGTCGCAAGTAGGATAAACTTGAGTAACCTGTCCCAAAATCATCCAATGCAATACTAACCCCAAGACTCGCTAACGCGTTTAGCATCTCTTTCGTTTGCTCAAAATCATGCATTAACGCCGACTCTGTCACTTCCAGTTCAATCATACTGGCATCTATCCCTGTCGCCGTTATGATTTGCTCAACCTCTTTAGCAAACCTTGGGTTTGCCAGCTGCTTTGCAGCTACGTTAACCGCAAGTTTGAGCGCCTGACCGCGTTTATGGCACTCGGCCACCAATACACAGCTTTTTTTAAGCACCTGACACCCTAGCTGATGAATAAGTCCGTTTTCTTCAGCAAGCGGTATAAATTCATCAGGGCCTATTACCTTGCCATTTTCATCGTAAAGCCGAACTAAACTCTCTGCACCAACCACGCTTCTATCAGCAAAGCTGTATTTGGGCTGCAAAAATATTGCCAGTTGGTTATTTTCAATGGCGTTGCGCAATAGAATATCTAGCTCTACCCGTCTATGCATGGCGAGTTGTAAATCTTTTGAAAAAAAGCTAAAAGCATCTTTCCCCTTGGTTTTCGAGCGATACATGGCTGTATCGGCATGGCGCATCATTTCTTCAGCATTTGATGCATCTTGTGGGAACAAACTAATGCCTATACTCAAGCTCAGTTGATGCAATTTGCCATTAAGATCTATAGGTACTCTGCCGGCCTGCAGACAGGCCATTGCTATACTATCAGCGCTGAACCCAGAGCCAATATCAGTTAGTAGACAGGCAAATTCGTCACCGCCAACTCGCGCCAAAGTGGCATTATTACCAACAATGGATGCTAAGCGCTCTGCAATAGATTGGATTATTGTGTCTCCAACTTTATGACCAAGACTATCATTTAGATATTTGAAGTTGTCGATATCAATAATAAGCAATGCAATACTTTGTTGTAACATTTTGCTTCGAGATATGGCTTGGACAATTCTATCGTGCAGTAATACGCGATTTGGTAGGCCCGTTAGCTGGTCATGATTGGTGATATGCGTCATCCTCACCGCCATCTCTACTGTTTCAGATACATCCTGGAACACAATAACGGCCCCAAGCAAATTGCCTTTGTCATCAATAATAGGAGAAGCAGTATCTTCTACCCGAAATGCATCACCATGTCGGCTCATTAACGTTGTATTGTACGCCATCGCCACGGGACGCTTTACCTCAAGTGCATATAGCGCAGGATTGAGCATTGCTTCAGAGGTTTGAACATCACGTAAATTCATTACTTCGTGGACGGGTTTTCCTAACGCTTCTTTCTCCAGATAGCCAGTTAATCGCTCTGCTACTGGATTGATAAAGGTTATAAGACCATTTTCATCGGTTGAAATCACGCCATCGGCTATAGAGCGTAGGGTTACAGAAAGCTGCTGCTTTTCGGTCTCGAGCGCTTGATTGACTTGTGCTAGCATGCGTTTTTGGTGGGACATCAATAGATGGTTACTTACCCTCAAGCGACACAACTCTATATCAATTGGTTTTGAAATGAAGTCTATAGCGCCCAAAGTAAGCGCCCTTCTTTCATTACTGGCATCACTGTTTGAGGTTACGAAAATTACCGGTATATTTGCAGAAGTATGGCGCGCCTTAACTCTTTCGCACAGCTCAAAACCCGATAACTCAGGCATGCTGATATCAAGTATAATTAAGTCAGGCTGTTGAGCTACTATTATATCTAAGGCCTGCGAACTGTTTGAGCAGGTAATCGTATTGGCGATAGCTGATACTGCATGCTCAAGTAGCAAAAGCGTACTGGGCTCGTCGTCTATTATAACAACTGTCTGCTTCTCGGTTCCATGAGAAAAACCACTGATAATCTTGGACACAAAAGTAAGTATCGTGCTTAGATACAAAAATAAAATTAATCTTTAGTATAGATAAAGCTGCTATATTTACGTTGCAAATATGGTTAAAAAGCTTTTTAATTTAAAGGCATAGCAAAAAAATCTAACTACCCACATCTAAAAAAGGTGCTTTCGTGAACCCAGATACGCTAGCCAATCAATACACTAACAGCGAGTTATGGAACCGCAACGCTGCACTAGGACGACTAGCAGGTAACGAAACCCTATTAAATCGAATAGCCGACATGTTTATTGCACAAATCGAGCAAAAGCAAAGCCAGCTCCAGTCGGCTGTAGACGCCGAGGATGCAGAAGCAATAAGGTTTGAGAGTCACTCGATTAAGGGCGTCTCTGGCGATGTTGGTGCAGATGCAGTGAGACAGAAGTCAGCGGAAATGGAGCAATTAGCTAAGCTAGGCGTATTGGAAGATATGTCCGAGCACATGTTGCAACTCTCTGTGCTAATTCGCGCAACAATAATGTTGATGGAAAAAAAATAAGAAACTGAAGCGAGTAAAATGATTTTTTATCTCGCTTCGTTGGTTTCTACTCAGTTAGACGTTTTTAACCTGCTGTATATACTTCGCTTTGTCCCCGTCGCTCAAAAAGCTCGCTTTAAAACTATTAATTGCCAACGATTTAATGGTTTCTTGGTTCACGTCAAGTGAATTTGCGAGGGCCTCAAAGTTCGCATTTAAAAATCCCCCGAAGTAGGTAGGGTCATCCGAGTTAACGGTAACCAATAAGCCTGCATCAAGTAATGCCAAGATATTATGCTGCTTCATGTCGTCAATAACACAGAGTTTTAAATTGCTCAAAGGGCAAACAGTAAGCGGGATCTGCTTTTCTTTAAGGTAGGCCATAAGCGACTCGTCTTCTTGACACCTTACACCGTGGTCAATTCTATCCACATCAAGAAGCTTTATTGCCTCCCAAATATAGTCTGCTGGCCCCTCTTCCCCAGCATGAGCGACTATTTTGAACCCGAGGTCTTTCGCCTTTTTAAAAACTCGCTCAAACTTTGAGGGTGGATGGCCCAACTCTGAACTGTCTAGCCCAACGGCTTTGATTTTTCGATAATACGGCTTGGCTGCTTCTAGTGTTTCGAATGCCGAACTTTCTGGTAAATGTCTTAGGAAAGACATGATTAAAAAGCTGCTGATACCATACTCGTCTTGTGCCTTTTGCATGGCTCGCAGAAAGCCCGGCATAAAAACATCAAAACCGATCTCTCGCTCAGTATGGGTTTGGGGATCAAACATAATTTCGGTATGCACAATGTTTTCTTCGTGACATCGGGTAAGGTACTCCCACATTAGGTCAAAGAAATCATCTTCATCAATAAGTACACCTGCACCAGCGTAATAAATATCTAAGAAGCTTTGTAAGTCTTTGAAATTATATGCCGCTTCTATCTCTTCCACGCTTGCATACGGAAGTGTTATACTGTGCTTTTCTGCTAGGCGCCACATAAGTTTTGGCGTTAAGCTACCTTCTATATGCAGGTGTAGCTCGGCCTTTGGAGTATTTTTTATAATGGAAGATAACGACATGGCCCCTCACTTATTTCGCACCACGTTGATGCAATGCATTTAATTGGTGCGCTATAGTTTATCTCTAATGCTATCTGTTAACGAGTATTAAACGCTCATTGAGGTTTAACTGGCGGTTTTTTAGCATCTATTTTTGTTGTTAATTCACCGTTTTGCTGACTTTGTGTTGTCTAGCTACTAAAAGGTAGCACAAAACGCACCAACAAGTTGACTATTTGGTCAGCTTATTGCTTTAACTGGTTCCTACTCAGCACATAAACTCGAAAACACCAAGAGATAAATTGATGTCCAACAACCTTATTGAACGGCTCTTCAAACTACAAAGCCATGGTACAACGATTAAGACCGAAGTGATTGCCGGCCTTACTACATTCGCGGCCATGTCTTATATTCTCGTCGTTAATCCAGGAATATTAGGGTTAAGCGGTATGCCCGTCGAAGGGCTAATTACCGTCACCGCACTTGCTGCGTGTTTAGGCACGTTGTTAATGGCGCTTATGACGAATTACCCTATCGCACTTGCCCCTGGGATGGGTCTCAATGCTTTTTTTGCCTTTACCATTTGCCTTGGACGAGAAATTCCTTGGGAAGCGGCGTTAGGCATTGTGTTTTGGAATGGTATTCTTTTTCTCATATTGTCGTTAACTGGTGTACGAACCAAGATAGCTGAATCTATTCCTCCCTCGCTAAAAGTAGGTGTGCAATGTGGGATAGGATTATTTATTGCATTTATAGGCCTTAAGAATGCAGGACTAATTGTTGATAACCCTGCCACCTTCGTTCAACTTGGCGATCTATCAGAACCAGCGGTGTTGCTAGCGCTATTAGGCATTATCTTTACTATTGTATTAATGGTAAAGCGTGTGACTGGTGCCATTTTGATTTCTATTGTTACGCTTACGATTATCGGGGCTTTTATTCCTACTGAAAATGGGACGCTTACTGCTACCCCCGATGCTATTGTTGGTATGCCCGAGTCAGTTTCATCAACTTTCATGGCAATGGATTTTTGGTATCCAATTGATCATTTGGCCGAAACGTGGGACCTCATCTTTGCTTTAATGTTTGTGAACATGTTCGATACTATCGGCACGCTGATTGGTGTTTCTCGCAAAGCGAACCTGCTTAACGAAGAAGGGAAACTTCCTAAAATAGGCCCTGCAATGACAGCTGATGCCGCTGCCAGCGTGGTGGGTGCAGCTGTGGGAACATCGCCAGTAACAAGTTATGTAGAGTCTGCAACGGGTGTATCCGCTGGCGGTCGCACGGGCCTTACGGCAATTGTTGTTTCCGTTTGCTTTTTACTGTCGTTATTTCTTACGCCGCTGATGAAGGTTATTCCCCTTATGGCGACAACGCCCGCTCTACTAATGGTGGGTATTTTAATGATGGAATCGATTCGCCAAGTTGATTTTGACGACTTAGGCGCGCTTGCGACGGCGTCTGTTGCACTGATTGCAATGCCATTAACGTTTAGCATTAGTGAAGGAATAGCACTGGGCTTTATTACTTATGTAGGCATAAAAGTTGGCACAGGAAAATTTAAAGAAGTTACACCTTTAACATACGCCTTGGCGCTTGTGTTCTTACTTCGCTACATACTAGATTTAAAATAAAAAACAGTTAGTTAAACGAAAAAAGGTGGCCTTGGCCACCTTTTTATTGATTATCAATTGCTACTCTAGGCCATCATAATTAAATGTTACGGCTTTATCGCCCATAAACACTATCTTGATGTGCTTTGCTTGTTCATCGCCCCATGTACACGCCAACGTTCCCATCGTCTTGCCACAGTTATCTGCAGTACCTAATACGGCTTCCACTTCTTCTTGAGTCATCCCCATTTCAAGCTTGTCATAGTTTTCTTTGGTCAACTTAGAACAAGCCGTGAGTGCAAGTGCGCCAAACATAATGGCAATAATTTTAGTTTTCATAATGGTGTCCTTTGTTTTTTCTTAGACTACATCCTAAGCCGACATATTGTCACTATCGTCTTTAGGATGAGTACTCAGCCAGTGGCGGGCAATATCTTCTCGTGTTGCAAGCCATACTTTATCGTGAGACTTTACATACTCAATAAAACGCTTCAATGCCGCTATTCTAGCAGGACGACCAATAATTCGATTATGTAGACCTATCGACAACATTTTAGGTGAAGTGTCCCCTTCCTCATACAGCACATCAAACGCATCTTTCAAATAAGTAAAGAATTGCTCACCACTGTTAAACCCTTGTGGCGTCGCAAAACGCATATCGTTAGTATCTAGAGTGTAAGGCACCATCAGTAGCGGCTTACTGTAGTGGCAATCGTAGTAAGGCAAGTCGTCTGCATAGGAATCAGCGCAATAAAGTATGTCGTCCCGCTCGGCAATTAGCTTTAACGTATTCGGGCTGGTTCTCCCCGTATACCACCCTACAGGCTTACTACCAGTGAGTTGTTCGTGCAGTATAATAGCTTCATCAATTTGTTTGCGCTCTTCTGCTTCATCCATGTCTTGGTAGTGCACCCAGCGCATCGCGTGGCTGGTAATTTCCCAGCCTGAATCAATCATTGCTTTTACCGCTTCGGGGTGACGTTGCATTGCCATGGTCACGCCAAAAACGGTAACGGGAATGTCGAAGTTGTTAAGCAGTTTATGTAAACGCCAAAATCCAGCTCTGCTGCCATATTCATAGATAGACTCCATACTTAAGTGCCTATCTTTGTATGCTTGTGCATTGATGATTTCAGAAAGAAACACCTCAGAGGCTTCATCACCATGCAATACACAGTTCTCACCCCCCTCTTCGTAGTTTAAAACAAATTGCACCGCAATTTTTGCATCGCTAGGCCATTTAGCATGCGGTACATGTTGACCATAACCAATTAGATCTCTTGGATAGCTAGCCTGTGACATATTAGTCCCTATACTCTACAGGCACTGACAAACCGCATCCGCCAAGCACAAGCTTTACCACTTGCTTAGTCGCTTGTTCGAAATCAGCTTTTGTCATTTTCTTACCACGTAGTCGAGTTATTTGCGCTGAAAAGTCAGCATAGTGCTGTGTACTTGCCCAAATGGTATAAAGTAAATATTCACCTTCCACTGGGGGCAACTTGCCCGCTTCAACCCACGCCTCAATAAGTGCAAGGCGCCCTTTCATCCAGAGCGCGTGCTCTTCATCAAAGTAACCGCTTAAATTCTGAGCGCCGTTTATAATCTCCATTGCGAAGATTTTTGATGCCATTGGATGTGTTCGGGAGACTTCCATTTTCTCGGCAATGTAGGTCGCAAGCACCGTTGCAGGATCGTCATTTACTGTTGCTTTATCGAAGTGAGAGTTCCACAGTGAAAGGGTTTCTTCGAGTACTGCCACATAAAGCTCTTGCTTAGTTTTGAAATAATACAAAACATTGGTTTTTGGCAAGCCAGCTTCGTCTGCAATTTTTTGCACCGCAGTACCCTTGAAGCCAAACTGCGCAAAACACTTTTCCGCGGCCTGAAGTATTTTTCTTCTATTCATAGCGCCTACACCAGCATCGGCGCTTTTTACCTTTATCATTATTATTCAAATTCCTTTGCAATTATGTTTTGCAAGCGCATTGAAGCGTGATGCTTCTTTATATCAAGAACTCGCGCATTACAAAAGTATACAACGCTAGCGCCGCCACTCCTATTGCTACGTTAGCATGAATTTTGCCAAATTTTTGCCAAATACTGCCAAGCATAGGAGGACCCGCCTATTACTCATTTTAATTTTCTTGCCTAGTCAAAACGCGCACGTTATTTGCTTACTTTTATTCATGAAAATGATGGCCTTAATCCTTAGGCCATTTTTTATAAGCAATAAATTGACCAGATGGTCTACTTTTTTGATATAAATACAGCTATATTAATGAATACAATAAATAGAATAACTGGAAGGTGTGAGTATGATTCGCTTTCTTATTAATCAAGACATCGTTGAAATAGATGAAGCGAGGGCCGATCTCACTCTTCTGCAATACATTCGCGAGTATAGAAAAAACACTGGTACTAAAGAAGGGTGCGCTGCTGGCGATTGCGGAGCATGCACTGTAGTATTGGTTGAGCCATCAAATGACGCGTCAACGCCTTTACACTATCGTACGGTAAATAGCTGTATCACGCTAATGAGCGCGGTCCATGGTAAACAGCTTTTATTAGTAGAACACTTAAGTTCAGGCGACACATTGCATCCCGTTCAACAAGCATTGGTTGATCATCATGGTTCACAGTGTGGTTTCTGTACGCCGGGCTTTATAATGTCTATGTTTGCCCTTTATCACACCAACAGTAAACCTAACCGAGACGACGTCCTAAATGCGCTTTCTGGTAACCTTTGTCGCTGCACAGGCTACCGCCCCATTATTGACGCCACGCTTAAGGTGTGTGAACAACAGGCGAATGACCAATTTAGTCAGCGCGAGGCTGAAACACTAACTCGCCTGACTGCTTTAAAAGCGGACAATCTAGGCACGACTAATATCATCATGCCCACCACGCGCGAATCGCTAAAAAGCGCTATATCTCAACACCCTAGTGCACAACTCGTCGCGGGCAGTACTGATTTAAGTTTGCAATTTACTCAACAGTTAAAAAACATTAGTACCTTAATTAGCTTGTCACACATTGAATCCCTAAAACAATGCACCACAACAGAGCGCTCTCTTCTAATTGGTGCAGCCTTGCCTATCAATGATGTGGCACCTTTGCTATTGCGACATTTCCCACAAGCTGCTGAGTTGATCACACGCTTTGCTTCTTTGCCCATTCGAAATCAAGCCACTATAGGCGGGAATGTGGCAAATGCATCGCCAATAGGTGATATGCCGCCTCTGCTACTCGCATTACAGGCAGTATTACATATTGATAATGGCGAGAACATTCGCACAGTGCCAATTAACACCTTCTTTGAAGGCTACAGAAAAACAAAACTTGCTCATGGCGAATGGATTTCAGCTATTGAAATACCACTTTTGGAAGATAGGCAACAAGTCGCAGCATATAAAATATCTAAGCGCTTTGAAGATGATATTTCTGCAGTTTGCGCAGTATTCAAGCTCACTCTTGAAGATGGCAAGATTGTCACGGTAACAAGTGGATTCGGTGGTGTTGCCGCAACGCCTGTTCAATGTAATGAATTGCAAAATGCGTTAGTGGGCAAACAGTTTTCAAGTCATGAAACCATGAGCATAGGTAAGCAAATTCTTTTTGATGCATTCACCCCTATCGACGACGTACGGGCCAGCGCACAGTATCGTAAAACGGTTTTGGCAAACCTTTGGCATCGCTTCTGGCTAGAAAATCAAACGCAAAACAACATTGAGACTCGGGTGGTGCAGCATGCGTAAGTTAATAGATACTGCAAGCACAACAACTGAAAATAACGCGGTTGTACATGTATCATCAAGGCATGAAAGTGCTGTTCGACAAGTACAAGGCAGCGCAAACTATGTTGACGATATCGTTGAACCCCAAGGTACGCTTTACGCGGCGGTGGGGTTAAGTAGTTGTGCGAAAGGGCTGATATCATCACTAAATTTGGACGATGTTCGCGCCAGTGAAGGTGTAGTAGATGTTGTAACTATCGATGATGTGCCGGGTCACAAAGATATTGGCCCTGTGTTTGAGGGCGATCCGTTACTTGCCAATGAAGAAATCAAATTTTTCGGCCAGCCCGTTTTTGCGGTACTTGCCACATCGGTTCAATTAGCCCGACAAGCCGCTACGAAGGGTCAAATAAATGTAGTGGAAAGCTCGCCTGTTCTTAATGCCAATGCCGCTCACCAGCAGCAAATGTTTGTGCGCCCTACTCACCGTTTTGGTCAAAATAGTGCGCAGGTACAACCAACACTAGACGATTCGACGTATTCTGAAGAAGGCTCCCTTCGTATTGGTGGCCAAGAACATATGTACCTAGAAGGTCAGGTCAGTCTTGCCATTCCTGATGAAGAAGATCGTATGAAAATATACACTTCTAGCCAGCACCCCAGTGAGGTTCAAAAATTGGTGGCTGAAGTGCTCAACGTGAAACTGCATCGCGTTATGGTTGATATGCGACGAATGGGCGGTGGTTTTGGCGGTAAAGAAACCCAGGCAGCACAATGGGCCTGTATTGCAGCACTCCTTGCATCACGAAACAAATGCGCCGTGAAACTACGTCTTCCTCGTTTTACCGACATGCATGTTACAGGTAAACGACACCCTTTTGAAAACCACTTTGAAGTTGCGTTCGATAGTACAGGCAAAATTGAAGCGACACGCATGGAGATTAACGGTATTTGTGGCCACTCGCCTGATCTTTCTGATGCCATTGTCGATAGAGCGATGTTTCATGCCGATAACGGTTATTTTTTAGGTGTTAGCGACATTGTTGGTCACCGGCTACAGACCAATATGGTATCGCACACCGCCTATCGAGGCTTTGGCGGCCCACAGGGCATGATAATGGCAGAAGCCATGATGGATAAAGTAGCACGTGCGTTAGGTGTTGACCCCCTATCAGTGAGAAAGCGCAACCTTTACGGACCAAGCACAGGTACTACCACACCTTATGGCATGGAAGTAGAGCACAACTTACTGCCTGATATGATCGACGAACTCGAAACTAAGGCGCAGTACTGGCAGCGCCGTGAGGCAATTACTCAGTTCAATCGTACGAGCCCCATCATTAAGAAAGGACTGGCGTTAACGCCTGTTAAATTTGGAATTTCGTTCACGGCAAAACACCTAAACCAAGCCGGTGCTCTTGTTCATATTTATACTGATGGCAGTATTCAGGTAAACCACGGTGGTACTGAAATGGGTCAGGGACTACATACCAAAATTGGCCAAATTGCAGCGAACGAGTTTGGTGTGGGCCTTGATATGATTGAAGTGACATCCACCCGTACTGATAAAGTACCCAATACGTCACCCACAGCGGCATCAAGTGGTACGGATCTTAATGGTAAAGCGGTACAAAATGCGTGTTTGATACTAAAAAACCGTCTCGCATCATGCTTTGCGAAATCAGTTGGCCAACCTGAAAATGCGGATAGCGTAGTATTTGTCGATGGGCAATTAGTACTAGGAGAGCACTGTATCGCATTTGCAGATTTAGTACAGACTGCCTATTTTGAACGCGTATCGCTTTCTGCGAGTGGTTTTTACAAAACGCCAAAACTTCAATATAACCGCGATACTGGCGAAGGACGTCCTTTCTTTTATTTCGCTTACGGTGTTTCAATGAGCGAAGTCTCAATTGATACCCTTACAGGAGAATACACCGTCGATAAAGTCGACATTATTCATGATGTTGGAAAGAGTCTTAACCCTGCCATTGATATTGGCCAAATTGAAGGCGCGTTTATTCAAGGCATGGGATGGTTAACCACTGAGGACTTGAAGTGGAACAAAGATGGCAAATTAATTAGTGAAAACATGGCGACTTATAAGATCCCTGCCATTGGCGATACACCACCGCATTTTAATGTGTCTCTTTTTGGGCGAAAAAATGAGGAAGACAGTATTTATCACTCTAAAGCTGTGGGTGAGCCGCCATTTATGTTAGCAATTTCTGTGTGGTGCGCGTTAAAAGATGCCATCTCAAGTTTGTCGGGATACACACAAGACCCCCAGCTTGATACGCCAGCCACACCAGAGCGGATACTCGACGCTCTTGGCAAGGTGCAAAGTTTGCAATGTAGCGAAGGGGTGAGAAAAGCGCGATGAGTAGTAACTCCTATCGACCTCAAACATGGTACGAGGGCATTGCTCGTTGCCAACAGCAAAACGAATCGTATGTGCTGGTAACCGTTGTCACCGCGGCGGGGTCAACCCCCCGCGAGCAAGGCAGTAAAATGGTGGTAACCGCAAGTGCGTCAATTGATACAATTGGCGGTGGACATTTAGAGTTCGACGCAATTAAGCGCGCAAGAAACTACCTTGCGGCAGGAAAGCCTTGCACAGAGCTTCACAGTTACCCTTTAAGTAGTTCGCTAGGGCAATGCTGTGGTGGCGCAGTAAAAGTATTGTTTGATGTTTGTAATGTTCACCAGCAACATATTGCTGTATTTGGTGCAGGTCACGTAGCAAAAGCATTAATCCCTATCTTAGCGCAGCTTCCTGTGAGAATTTCGTGGATAGATAGCAGAGATGCACAGTTCCCAGATAACCTGCCAGCTAACGTGACACAAGTCGTTGAAGATGAGCCTGAATCAGAAGTTACTAGCCTGCCAGATAAGAGCTGGTTAATTGTATTAACACATGACCACCAGCTCGATTATCGCATTGCCGAGAAAGCACTTGCGTACCCTTCCCTGCCATTTGTTGGGTTAATTGGTTCTCAAACAAAAGCAAAACGCTTTATTACAAAGCTAACAAACCGCGGATTCGATAAAGCAGCGCTATCGAGACTTCATACGCCTATCGGCAATACCGACATACCTGGTAAGTTACCCATTGAAGTGGCCGTTTCCATATCTGCTCAAATAATCGCGCGACTACACCAAAAAAACCACTCGGATTTGGCGCCATTGCCGCACCACGAATGTGAAGAGAAGGAACATTCCCATGACGTTGAATGAACTCAACAATTTAGATAACCAGCAGGCTAGCAAATGGTTTGAACAATGCTGTGCGTCTAGAACTTGGATTTACAGTATGACCAACGCGCGCCCTTTTTCCGATTTAAAGGATATTGAGGAAACAGCAAAAACAGCATGGGCGAAATGCGCAGAACAAGACTATTTAGAAGCATTTAAAGCCCATCCTATGATTGGTGATATGAATACGCTGCGCGAAAAATTTGCCAACACAAAAGCAATAGCAGCCAACGAGCAGTCAGGTACAGCTGTCGCATCTGAGGCTACGCTCAATCAGCTTAAAGAAGCCAACCAAGCGTATTTGGATAAACACGGCTTTATTTTCATTATTTGCGCTACGGGTCTTTCAGCCGATGTAATGTTAAGCGAGCTACAAAAGCGACTTCCCAACTCTACTGCGCAAGAAATAACAAATGCGGCAGCTGAACAAATAAAAATAACGCTTTTACGAATTAACAAAGCGCTCGCGTGAATAAGTAAGGACGAGATGATGAACACACTCTCTAGCCATGTATTAGATACAACCTTAGGCAAACCTGCACAGGGAATTGTGCTTACGCTAACCACACCAAACGGCGAATCATTTGAGGGCATAACCGACAGCGATGGTCGATTTAATCAATGGGCCATGAACAGTAAAGAAGGTTTTGTAGCAGGTATTTACACGTTACGTTTTCATTGTAAGGACTATTTGGAAACACATCACGGTAAGAGTTTTTATCCGCATATTGATATTACATTTGAACTTGAGAATAACGGTGGGCACTACCATGTACCCTTGTTGATTTCTCCCTTTGGTTACAGCAGCTACAGAGGCAGCTAACACACATGCAGCTATTTCGTGCAAGCATTGCGCACTTTCCTAAGCACACTTCAGAATTTACAAATGACATCGCTGTTTATCACGACGGTGGCTTATTGATAGACGGAAAACACATTGTTGATGTGGGCCATTTTGATGCCATCAATAAGCGTTACCCCGGCGCAAGTATTGTTGATTTATCGGGAAAGTGGATATTACCTGGACTTATCGACAGCCATTTACACTATCCACAAACCCAAAGCATTGCCCATTACGGTGAACAGCTTTTGAGTTGGCTAGAAAACTATACTTTCCCAACAGAAATGCAGTTTGCTGATAGCGCTCATTCTAGCGCTATTGCAAAAGTATTTATTAACCAGCTGCTTAAAAATGGTACCACGACAGGCCTTGTATTTAGCACTGTGCACAAGGATAGCTGTGATGCCTTATTCAATGAAGCCAGTCGTATCGACATGGCAATGATCGCAGGTAAAGTGTGCATGGACAGAAACTGTCCTGCTCCACTACAGGATACGGCCGTTTTAGCGCAAAAAGAATGTGCCGCGCTGATTGAAAAATGGCACAACAACGGCCGTAATCGATATGCACTCACACCACGATTTGCGCCCACGAGCACTGAAGCACAACTTGCAGCATTAGGTGAGCTAGCTCAACAGTTTGACGATGTTTTTATTCAAACGCACTTGTCTGAAAACCTTGATGAAATTGCGTGGGTTAAAAGTTTGTTTCCTAAGGCCGAAGGTTATCTCGACGTATATGATAAGTTTAATCTTGTACGCGAAAGAGCTGTTTTTGGTCATGGTATACACCTGACGCCTAATGAATGGGCGCGTTTAGGTGAAGCCAATGCAAGTATCGCGTTTTGCCCTACTTCCAATTTATTTTTAGGTAGCGGGCTTTTTGATATGAGTGCAGCACGTGCCAATAATGTGCATGTAGCTCTAGCCACAGACGTAGGCGCGGGCACTACGTTTAATATGTTTAAAACCTATGGTGACGCCTATAAAGTAAGCCAATTACGGAACGCGCCAATCAGCCCACTAGAAGGGTTTTATTTAATGACTCAAGGGGCAGCAATCGCTCACAACCTTGATCATGAGATTGGAAACCTTAATGCGGGTTCAGCGGCTGATTTCATTATTGTAGAGCCAAGGTTTGACGAATTAACAATGCTTCGAATTCAAGATAATGCTGAGTTCGACGATGTATTTTTTGCCTTAAGTATTCTAGGCGACGACCGCGCAATTGCCCAAACATGGGTAAGTGGTCGCTGTTGCTATGACAACAAAATGCTGCAGTAAAGAAGGAGAATAATAATGCCGTGGCTCGATTGGTTAAGTCTTTTTGTTCGTTGGTTTCACGTAGTTGCAGGCGTTGCATGGATTGGCGCTTCTTTCTATTTTATCTGGCTGGATAACAACCTGCGCACACCGCCAAAATGGAAGCAGGACAAAGGCATCAAGGGTGATCTGTGGGCCATACATGGTGGCGGTTTTTACGAAGTGGCTAAATATACATACGGCCCTGAACAGATGCCTCAAACGCTGCATTGGTTTAAGTGGGAAGCGTATACAACATGGCTGTCAGGTTTCGCTCTGTTAATCATAGTTTACTACTTCGGTGCCTCGGCATACCTCATTGACCCTTCAATAAACCCAATAACACCATCAATGGCTATTGCACTGGGACTAGGCGTAATTTTTGGCGGCCTTACGCTGTACGAAATTGCTTGTCGTAGTAAATTGGCGAACTACCCTATTGCGTTTGGGGTGTGCCTGATAGCACTAGTTTGCATAGCGAGCTACCTTTCGACGCAATGGTTTAGTGGAAGAGGCGCTTACATTCACGTGGGTGCTCTTATCGGGACCATCATGGCAGGTAACGTATTTTTCAATATCATGCCCAATCAACGCAAAATGGTAGCCGCTGTCGCCAATAAGCAAGATATCGACCCAAAATGGGGGGCGAGTGCTAAGTTGCGCTCTGTGCACAATAACTACTTTACGCTGCCGTTATTGTTTATCATGATTTCAAACCACTACCCTATGACTTATCAGCATCCTCATAGCTGGCTAGTGTTAATTGCCATTATGGCAGCGGCTGCGTGGATACGACATTTCTTTAATTTAAAGCATATTGGTAAAACAAAGCCGAGTATTTTAGTCACTGGGGCTATTGCTATGCTAGCGATTACCTTTTGGGTTTCGATTCCGCAAAGCACAGTAAGTGATATACAACCTAGCGAAGAATTGGTTGGCGTGAGCGCTAAAGATCCACACTCCGTTGGTAGTAAAGAATCGGTGCCCATCACTGATGCTCAAGTAGCAAACATTATTGAAAGCCATTGTGTAAGCTGCCACTCTCGCACCCCAACTGACCATATTTTTAGCGTTGCTCCTGTAGGGGTTGTGCTAGATTCTTGGGAAGATATTGAGCGTTTTGCGCCGCAGATAGTGCGTCGAGCCTCAGTGACAAAAGACATGCCCTTTTTAAATAAGACAGGCATGACAGAGGATGAAAGACAGTTGCTAGCAGATTGGTTTGCGGCAAGACAAAATTAGTGCAAAAGTATCGCGTCGCGCTCACATGTGCGTGCGACGCGATACTAATCTTAAGTGTTTATCCGGCACTCTCCATTTCTCCTGAACAGCCGTGCTCCCTTTTTTGCTGATACATTGCCTCGTCGGCAAGGTCCAACCATTCCTGCACGGAGGATATTGAAGAGTTCCATTCAACCCAGCCCAAACTAAAAGCAATAGGTAAAGATATTCCATCGCCTAGGCTGAGTGTGAACTCGCTGTGCTCCAGTCTTTCAAAGAATGCTTGCGTTTCAGCTTCATCGCTACCGTAGAGTAAAATGACAAACTCATCTCCACCAATTCGCCCAAACCTATCACTATCACGTAACAGCAACTCCATCGTTTTTGAAAAGTGCGACAATGCCATGTCACCCACTTTGTGACCATAGTCGTCGTTGATGGTTTTAAAGTTATTGAGGTCAACAAAGACCAATGTTGAAATCTTTTGCCCGCGCTCCATGCGGCTTATCTCTTTCGATAACTGGCTGAAAATTTCACGGCGATTTGCTAACCCTGTCAACGAGTCTGTTTTAGACAGCATTTCAAGCTTCGCCACTGCACTCATCAGTGCATGCTGCTGTGCCTTTTCTTTGGTTATATCGTCAGCCGTGCCCAAAATCAGTGTTTGCTGTTCACTGGCGTCGTAGATGAGGCTGCCTCTGTCGTGCAAATGCTTAACGTTTCCAGAAGCATCGATAATACGATATTGAAGATCCCAATTTTGCAATGGTCGCTTATTAAATACCTTCGCTACACGCGCTCGATCATCTTCGTGAACGTGATCAATAAATGAAACTGGGCTGCAGTACAATTCGTACTCATTTCTCCCATAAATATTGTTATAGCCATCGTTGACGTAGTGCAATTTATCTAAATCGGGCGTAGCAACCCAAATAAAAGTGCGCTCAGAAAACGCACTGACAATTTTACTGAAAAGCGCATCTACCTTGAATAATTCAGTTTCAATTCGCTTTTTATCATCAATATCTTCAACTACAGAAATAAAATATTCTGGATTGTCTTGCAAATCACGTACAAGTGAGACAGTAAGTTTACCCCACACCAATTGACCGTCACTGCGGACATATTGTTTCTCTATGGCGTAGTTTTCAATTTCCCCCTTTAGCAAGCGTTCAAGATAAATCAAATCTTCCTGCAAGTATTGAGGAGCGGTTAACTCTTGAAAGGTTAATTGAGTAAGCTTTTCTTTTGGATACCCAAGAAACTCGCATAGCTTTTTATTTACACGAATAAACGCGCCGTCTAAGCCAACATGCGCTAAGCCGACAGCACAATAATGAAAAGTCTTTTCAAACATGGGACACCGCCCAATGTAACAACTGCATTCCGTCGCCTCATATGTTGTTTATTGAATCACACGCTCAGCGTGCGAATTAGGGAAAGATAAGAATCCCGCAGAGGTTGCATTTACACTCTAGTCTATATATTAGTACAGCGTAAGCATAAACCTACAATAAGGCGTAAAAATAGGAAAAAGGATTAGAGCGTCGTTCATTCATCTTTTTATGCGCGTTTAAATAAAAACACAGTAGTTACTAAAAATACACTAATTGATTATATTAACTAAGTCACTAAAATAAACCACCATAAATACCAATGTGGAGTTTTTATGAAAAACGTTTTAATTATTAATGCGCATCAATATTACCCTTTTTCTGAAGGTCGTCTTAACAGTAGCTTAGTTGATCAAGCAACCTCACTTTTAACTCAAAAGGGCTACGATACTTGCCATGTGAACATGCTTGATGAGGTAGATGTTCAGCAGCAGCTAGAACTGCACCAATGGGCAGACATCATTCTTTTGCAATCGCCCATAAATTGGATGGGAGTACCTTGGTCTTTTAAGAAATATATGGATGAAGTCTACACAGCGGGAATGGGAGGAGCACTCTGTAACGGTGACGGTCGCTCTGCTGATGAGCCTAAAAAAGGCTATGGCACAGGTGGCACGCTAAAAGGCAAAAAATACATGATGTCAGTCACTTTTAACGCACCTGAAGAATCATTTAATGATGACAGTGAATATTTGTTTCAAGGTAAGAGCGTAGATGACCTCTTGTTCCCTATGCATGCGAACTTTAGGTTCTTCGGCATGGAGGCCCTACCTACATTCGCTGCTTTTGACGTAATGAAAAATGCTGATGTGGAAAACGACTTCAAACGCTTTGAAGCACATATCAAAAACACATTCTAACGCACGTTATTTAACGCAAAGATACGCGTAGCCAGCGGTTTGTGGTTACGCGTTTTTCTGGACAACATTTCTAGGCAGCACTATCCTCGCTGTGACTTTCTGACCATATGCGTAACCGTTCAAGGATATCGAGCGCCGAACGCCCAAAATCTGTCAGGCTATAGGCTACCGCAATAGGCCGCGTTTCAATAACATTGCGTACCACCATGCCGTTATTCTCTAGCTCTTTCAAACGCTGGTCGACCATTTTTCTGCTTGCTCCACCTAACATGCGACACAGGTCATTAAAGCGCACCGGCTCATCTTTCAAATGATAGATGATGGACCCCGTCCATTTCCCACCGATTAAGCGCATTCCACGTTCAATAGCACACGGCTCATTGCACGTATTTAAAACTGTTTTTCTACCCTTAGCGTCTGTTTTTATTTCACTTTTCATTATTGTCCTCTGGAAAAAGCAGTAGTAACTAAAAGTATACTAATTGCTTTGCTGAACAAGGTAACTAAACTATACCACATGTCGTATTCGAGCTACAGATATAGGCATTAATTCATTCGTCTATATTCAATGGCTACAAGTTCAAAGGGGCATCGCAAGGTCAATTTGATAGGCTGATACAAACAAACATATCCCTTCAAATGGCCGGCGAGCGCATCACTAACCACTTAATCACACGGTGAATAATACCATGATTGAATTTACGTTAAACGGAAAAACAGTGCGCACTGATGCCGCACAGGATACCCCTCTCGTTTGGGTGATAAGAGACGAATTCGGTTTAAAAGGCACGAAATTTGGCTGTGGCGTCGCCATGTGTGGCGCCTGTACCGTTCACGTGGAAGGCAATGCCGTTCGCTCATGCTCCTATCCTGTTTCTTTGGTCAAGGGAAAAGTCGTCAATACCATTGAAAGCTTTAACAATGAACACCCTCTGCAAAAAGCATGGGTAGAAGAACAGGTGCCTCAATGTGGCTACTGTCAGTCAGGTCAAATCATGCAAGCGGCAACGCTTCTTGATAGAAACCCTAGTCCGAGTGACCAAGATATCGTGAATCATATGAGCACAAACTACTGTCGCTGTATGGCATATGTACGCATTAAAAAGGCGATTAAACGCGCTTCTACCAATACGGTAGAAATCTTTGACCCACGTGCCGCGTCTGAGGGAGAGAACGCATGAGTATAAAATCATTAAACCAAGCGAAAAAAGACAATATAAACCTTTCTCGTCGTTCGTTTATGGTGGGTACAGTAAACACAAGCTTGTTGATGGCGTTTGGCGCGTCAGCCATCCCTTCAGTTTTGTCAGCCAAAGAGGCGTTATCAAGCAAGACGTTCTCGCCCAATGTGTGGTTTGAAATGGACACTGCAGGAAATGTTGTGGTGAACATTGCCAAAGCCGAAATGGGGCAACATGTCGGTACGGCTATTGCTCGTATTTTGGCAGACGAACTGGAATGTGACTGGGACAAAGTGTCTATAGTGCATGTAGATACCGACCCCAAATGGGGCTACATGGTCACAGGAGGATCATGGTCCATTTTCCAAACGTATAAGCCTATGTCTCAGGCTGGCGCCGCTGGTCGCCAAGTGCTTATAAACGCTGGCGCAACACTGCTTGGTGTCGATCCATCAAGCTGTAAAGCACAACAAGGCTTCATTGTTTCTGGTAACCAAAAAATTAGTTACGGGGATATTGTTGCAAAAGGAAATGTGGATAAAACCTATTCCGCCGATGAATTAGGTGCACTCGCTATTAAGCCTGGCAACAAACGCCACCTCATCGGTATAGGCAACGATTATAAAGCGTTAGACATACCGCCTAAGACTAACGGTAGCGCCGTATACGGAATTGATGTTGAAGTCGAAAACATGTTGTACGCGCGCCCTATCTTGCCACCAACACGCTATGGAAGCACAGTCACCAACGTTGACGACAGCCAAGCCAAATCACTTCCGGGTTATAAGGGTTTTAAAATATTGACCGACCCTTCAGGTACTATTGAAGGATGGGTTGCCGTTCTTGCCAGCGACTATCCAACTGCCATAAAAGCGGTTGATAAAATTAAAGTAAGTTACAACGCAGGTAAGACAGTTAATATTAGCGAAGCCGATATTCAAAAAGAAGGCGAGCGCATTTGTCGCGACCGTAGTGAAGGGACGCTTTTTGTTGATGAAGGCAATATTACACAAGCACAGAAAAATGCTGCTAGCAGTATTGAAGCTATGTATACCACGGCTACAGCGAGCCACTTTCAATTAGAACCACTAAATGCCATTGCTGAATTTAAAGAAGGCAAGTGGCACATTCATACGGGCAATCAGTGGCAAAGCCTTACCCTTCCTACTGTAGCAAAAGCCGCTGAAGTGCCAGAGGCCGATGTAGTTATTCATCAGTACTATTTGGGGGGTGGTTTTGGACGTCGCTTATTTGGCGACTGGATAATTCCGGCACTATTGACTGCCAAGGCTGCAGGCCAGCCAGTGAAACTGTTGTTTATGCGCCCTGACGATACCATGTTTGATCAACCTCGCTCAGCATCAACATCACTATTTAATGCCTCATTTGATGGGTCGGGCAAATTTACAGGTATGGAGCATGCGCTAGCGGCTGGTTGGCCGACCTTGGCAATGGCGCCAGGCTTTATGCCTGACGGTGTTGATGGCAAAGGCAAGGTTGACCCATTTTCAGCATCAGGTGCCGATCACTGGTACACCATGGAGCATCACAGAGCGCGCGTTATTAACAACAAAGTCGCGCAAAACACCTTCACTCCGGGTTGGTTGCGCTCTGTCGGCCAAGGATGGATAGTTTGGGGCTTAGAGAGCTTTATCGACGAAATTGCTCATGAAACAAAACAGAACCCTGTGGACTTCCGTCTTGCTATGTTAGATGGCAAGGGTAAACAAGCAGGTAAAGCGCCAGAAAGTGTAGGCGGCGCTAAGCGACTTGCCAATACTCTTGAAATACTCAAGAAAAAAACAGCTGATGTGACGCTTGGTGACAATGAAGGTATTGGCTACAGCGTAACGGCGGGACAGGAACGAACCATGCCGGCATGGATAGCAACTGCTGCTCACGTTCACGTTGATAAGCGCTCTGGCAAAATCACATTGAAAAAACTGTGGGTAGTGGCCGATGCGGGCATTGTCGTTCATCCCGATGGTGCAATGGCACAAATGGAAGGCTCGCTGCTTTGGGGTACCAGCCTTGCACTGTTTGAGCAAAACGAAATAAAAGACGGCTATGTATCCAAGAAAAACTTGCATACCTACTTACCACTTCGTATGAACGACGTACCTGAAATGGATATTGAGTTTGTTGAGAGTGACGAGTTTCCGGTTGGGCTTGGTGAACCCGGCGTTATTGGTGTTGCGCCCGCGGTGGGTAACGCCGTATTTGATGCCGTTGGCGTACGACTTCGTCACCTGCCAATGCTGGCCTCGCATGTTACCGATGCGCTAAAAGTATAAGGAGTGTTCAATATGAAAATAGCATTTAAGTCTGGGCTAATGATAAACCTAACGAGCGTTGTGGCACTATTAGCACTGTCAGTAACAGGATGCACAAATAACACTAGCGTGACAAACGCTAGTAGCGAACCGCTGCCAAAGGATGTAGCAACAGTAACCACGGCCTATACGGCTTACAAATCACAACCGAATGCCGAGACAGCATTTGCATACCTGTTTGATGTGGCCACCAGCCCACGGTGTGTAAACTGTCATGGTGTGGTTGAAAACGGCGCACATCGCCCAACGGTTGGTGACGACCGTACGCATCACCCAATGAACATCACTTCCATTAATAATCTTAAGATGGCAGTCCAAGATGGAAAATTTGTTCAGGTAGGTGAAACTAACCCTGTTAATTGCCGTGGTTGTCACCAAGATGAAAATGCGGACGAACCAGGTCGCCCACCCGGCGCGGCAAACGACCTGATGCCTGGTTTCGTGTGGCATATGCCGCCACCCACCATGATTATTGCGCGAGACGTAACGCCCGTGCAGCTGTGCAATAACTGGTTAAATCCGCAGCTTAATTCATTTTTGGCGCAACGGGGTGGACGTAATGATATGAAAACTTTCAAAAAAGAGTTTGAACATCACGTTAAAGACGACCCACTCGTACGTTGGGCTTGGGCGCCAGGTCCAGGGCGCACGCCAGCACCGGGCACCCACGAAGATTTTGGCAATGCCATGACAGTTTGGATTGACGCAGGAGCCCCCTGCCCCAGCCAATCATAATTAAACAGTGGCCAAATAAAAACCGCGCATTTGCGCGGTTTTTAAACAATGCCGAAGCGTAATGATGATTAAAAATGATAGTGTGCACTTAATACAAATGATTCAGAACCAGGATTAATGTCGCCAAGGCCACCATTTGAAATATGGCCAATTTCAGCTTCAAGTGAAACGCGTTCATTTAATCGATAGAGGCCAGACAGCGAAGAGTAAAACTCGATAGAGTCACCTAACTCTTCTGATTCATCTACTATGCCGGCGTGAAATGCAACACGCACAGTGAAGTCTCCCTGCTGGTAAACATCTTTAGCAACACCAGCAGCAAAGTAATGCTGACCTTCGTCTGCGGTAACAAGTAACACAGTAGGGCGCAAACCGTAGTAATTTTGTAATGGTTTATGGATATAAGCAGTATGCAGGGCGTAACGATCGGCTTCGTCAAATACGTTCCATACCGCACCGCCAACTTTAAGTTCGCTGCCTTGTGGAAGTGCAGACGCGGAGAATGTCATTAAAGAAGAAACTGCTGATAGTGCAACTGCAAGTGTTTTTAGGTGTGTTTTCATAGTTATACTGTTCTTAGCAAAGTGTTGAAATAACGTTCCGTCAAATCCATTATTTTCGTCCGTTGGTGAATAATGGTAATCAAGTAACTTTTTTCAACCTAATAAACTTTGGTAACCTTATAACTTTGAAGAAATAGAAATTCGAAATTGATTTAACATCAACTAAACTTCTGAAATAAAAACAAAAGCAGCACAAAGCTTGCTTGGAAAACGTGTATGAATAGCGATAAAAATAGCGACATTGATGAAAATAAGAACAGTAAAAAAGTTTTGGTGCTTTTTGCTCACCCTGCGCAAACCCGCTCTGAAGTTAACGTTCCACTTTTTTCAGATGCACAAACTAACAAGCATGTCACCGCGGTAGACTTGTATGCCGAATATCCCGATTTCAATATTGATATAGAGCGCGAACAACAGCGGCTTATCGATCACGACATCATCATTTTTCTGTACCCATTATATTGGTACTCAACGCCGTCAATTTTAAAAGAATGGCAAGATCTCGTTCTTGAATATGGCTTTGCCTACGGACACGAAGGTACGGCACTTAAAGGTAAACAGTTTTTATGTGCTATAAGCGCTGGCGGAAAAGAAGAAGCGTATCAAACTGACGGTTTTAATCACTTCACTATCCGTCAACTTCTCCAACCACTCGAACAAATGGCAAGTATTACCCATATGACCTACCTCGCGCCTTTTGCGTTGTTTGGTTCTCGCACCGCACAGGAAGAGCATCGTATTAGCGATCACCGTAAAAAATGGACGACATTGCTTAATAGACTCGTCAAAGGCGAGCTAGATATGGAAAAAGCAATGAACATCGAAAACCTAGCCGATTTGTGCACGCAGCCAGGAGAGTAAGATGACAGGCTATTTTCTTTATGCATTTATTTATCTCGTAGCTGCTGTTATTGCCGTTCCCATCGCTAAGCGACTAGGACTTGGCTCAGTTCTAGGCTATTTAATTGCAGGTCTAATAATTGGCCCTGTATTCGGACTTGTGGGTGACGAAACTACAACCATTCAACACTTCGCCGAATTTGGTGTGGTGATGATGCTATTTTTGGTCGGTTTAGAACTTGAACCCCGGTCTTTGTGGGCCATGAAGTCAAAGCTTCTAGGCCTAGGTGGGTTACAGCTTGGACTGACTGCGGCGCTAATAACCGCCGCCGCAATTGCGCTAGGTCAGCCCTTTGGGATATCCCTGACAATAGGGCTCATTTTTGCTCTATCCTCCACCGCTATAGTACTGCAAACCTTTCAAGAAAAGGGATTACAGCAAACAGAGGGAGGCAAAAGCGCGTTTTCAGTGCTGCTGTTTCAAGATATCGCCGTCATCCCTATGCTAGCACTAATTCCGCTGCTGGCTATTCCTGAACTGGCATCGAGTGCAGCAGAGCACGGAGCTAGCGGCGAAAGCCACGATAGCTTGAGCTTAGTAGAGGGGCTTCCGCCGTGGGGCTACGGCTTAGTCATCATTGGCTCTGTCGCCTTTGTCACCGTAGGCGGTCACTACCTAAGCCGCCCCTTATTCAAATTTGTCGCTTCATCAAATTTACGTGAAATTTTCACAGCAACGGCACTGATGCTGATTATCGGTATTGCCGCACTGATGGGTTTAGTAGGCCTCTCCCCTGCCCTTGGGGCCTTCTTAGCGGGCGTTGTCCTTGCCAATAGCGAGTTTAGGCACGAGTTAGAGGCAAATATTGAGCCTTTCAAAGGACTGCTACTCGGGCTCTTTTTTATCACCGTCGGTGCAGGCATTAATTTTGGGGTACTGTCGGACAACGCAGCATTGATAGCTGGCCTTACTATTGCGGTAATGCTAGTAAAAGCCATAGTGCTATATGTGATTGCCGTTCTATTTAAGTTGCGCGATAGCAATAAATGGCTATTTACGCTTAGTTTGGCACAGGCGGGTGAATTTGGCTTTGTATTATTAAGTTTCGCATCGCAAAACTATGTACTACCCAGTGATATTATTTCTGTTCTGTCTTTGGTTGTCGCCATTTCTATGTTCTTAACCCCTGGGCTTTTCATTTTGTTCGACAAGGCCATTATGCCTCGCTATAAAGGCAGTAAAACAGAGCGTCAGCAAGACACCATAGAAGAACAAGGCTCGGTTGTCATTGCTGGTATAGGGCGCTTTGGTCAAATTATTAACCGCTTACTGGTGGCCAATGATGTAAAAACCGTGGTCCTTGATATTCGCTCAGAACAAATTGATCTCATTAGGCGTGTTGGTACAAAAGCCTATTTTGGTGATGCATCTAAGCCGGATATTTTGCACACAGCAGGTGCTCACGACGCCTCTTTATTGGTTATCGCCATCGATGATAAAGACACTGCTGCCGAAATGGTAAAATACGCCAAGCATGCCTACCCCAATGTAAAGGTACTTGCTCGCGCGTTCGACCGCGGTCACGGATATCGATTGCGTCAGCTGGGTGCTGACTATGTTGTGTCAGAAACATATCATTCAGCACTGGAGATGGGTGCAGAAGCACTGCGTTCACTGAATATTCATCCCTTTCATGTTGAACGCCAAAAAATGGCGTATAAGAATATTGAAGACCAACAAAACGATATGCTTTATCACGCGTGGATTGACGATGCCAGTGGTGAACGTATCGACAATAACTACCTTAAATTATTTATTGAACTCGAGTCGTTAATTGAAAATGCACTGAAAGCAGATTTGCATGACAAACACTCAAAAATGCGCGGTTGGACGCCACCTCCGAAAGGCTATGCTGAAAAACTTGAGCACGATGAAATGCCTGACAATAAATAAGGTAACGCACATATTTTGAGGTTTGCATATAAAAAGCTGATCGAAATCACGGCTAAACGCTATAACTGTAATTACATTATGCGTTTGCGTGTTGCTTTTCAGCAATCACACATCCCCAATACGGAGAGTTATCATGCCGCTTTTTAAGGGTAGTTTCCAAAATGCCGCATCATCCATAGGTCTTGCCATTTTTGTTCTTTGTGGCTTAAGTGCTTGTGAGGATGCACCTGCTCCACCCAAGGCCGTATCTTCAACACCGGTTACTTTGTACAAGGTGCAGCATTCAGATCAAACTATTGCTAAGTTCCCCGGTCAGGTTGAAGCGGCTGAATACTCAAACTTATCTTTTCGAGTTGGTGGAAAGCTGCAAGAACTGCTGGTCAAAGCGGGTGAAGAAGTCAAAGAAAATCAACTTATTGCGCGCTTAGACGACCGCGATGCAAAAGCACAACTTGCAACTGCTCAATCTCAATTCGATGTGACATCTGCCATGTTTAAACGCATGGAGGCATCGGTGGAAAAAGGCGCAGTAAGTCGCTCTACCTTCGATGAAGCAAAAGCCAATTTTTTATCCGCCAAAGCCAGTCTAACCAACGCAGAAGATCAGCTTAGCTATACCGAGCTTCGCGCTCCGTTTGCAGGGCTTATTGCATCTGTCCCCGTTGAAAACTACCAAGTAGTTGTGCCGCAGCAAACCATTGCTGAACTTCATATGCCAGGGGCAATTGATGTGACATTTCAATTGCCTGAACAAAAAATGCGTATGATTGACCGCTCAAGAGCAAAAGCAAACCGTAGTTCTGAAATTGCCTGGGTGACGTTCTCTGGTATGCCAGAAAAGCGCTATGGCGCGATGTACAAAGATCATGAAAGTACCACTCGCCAAGGCGAACTTAGCTATGAAGTTACTCTTACGCTACCGGAACCAGACGATATCAATGTTCTGGCGGGGATGAGTGCTACCGTCCTACTTGATATGTCAAAGCTCATCGAGTCAGACGCGAAATTGTGGTTAGTGCCTTTTGGCGCGGTGGTTACCGACAATGCTGAACCTGACAAAGCCATTGTGTGGCGCTTCAAATCAGAGGGTGATAATGGCCAAAAAGGCACTGTGGAGCCAGTTGAAGTCATGATCACGCGAGGTATCTCTAACGGCTTATTAGTTGAGGGGCCGTTAAACGATGATGACAGAATTGTCGCAGCCGGTGCCCATCTTGTAAAAGACGGACAGCAAGTTACGGAGTGGACGAAAGAAGGAGGCCTGTAGCCATGGTCGAGTATTTCTTTCGCCAAAAAGTTATTAGCTGGATGGTGGCTATCATCCTTGGACTGGGTGGCATTGTCACTTTCCTTGGCTTGGGGCAGTTAGAGTTTCCTGAATTCACCATTAGAAACGCATTGGTTATCACGCAATACCCCGGGGCAACGCCTGAGCAAGTTGAAGAAGAAGTTACCCTTCAATTAGAGAAAGCCATTCAGCGAATACCCAACGTTAAACGCGTAAGCTCGGTCAACATGGTTGGCTCCTCTCAAATAACCGTTGAACTTAAAAGCAGTGTTCAAGAAAAAGATCTAGAACAATATTGGGATAATCTACGACGAAAAATAGGTGATGCCCAAGCATCCCTCCCCCCAGGCACCAGCACATCTATCGTAAACGATGATTTTGGCGATGTATTTGGTCTGTTGATGACCCTAAGAAGCGAAGACTATACGCTGAAGCAAATGGAAGACTTTGCTGATTTAATGCAGCGAGAAATTCAGCTTGTAGAAGGGGTGAAAAAGATTTCTATTGCCGGTACGGTGAACGAGCAAATTATTGTTTCACTAGACCACGACAAGATGAAAGCTTTAAATGTATCAACCGAAGCCATCGCAGGGCTTTTGACAGCACAAAATATCGTGGGAAATGCTGGCTCTATTAAAGTTCAAGGCAAACGACTTTCTATTCAGCCCACCGGCGAATTCGACAACTTAGACGCCCTTGGTCAAGTGGTGATTGGCTCGCCCGCAAGCGGATTGATTAGGCTCACTGATATTGCCTCCATTGAGCGTACACTTAATGATACCCCCTCTATTTTGTATCACAGTGGTGGCGCACCTGCCCTTTCCATTGGTGTATCTTTTGCGTCAGCGGTCAATGTAGTAGATGTTGGTAAACGCCTTGAGGCAAAAATTGCAGAACTAGAAGCGCGCATGCCTCTTGGCATGGAATTAACGACAGTTTACAACCAACCCACTGTAGTCGAAGACTCTGTCACAGGGTTTCTCATCAACCTAGTTGAAGCTGTCGCCATTGTTATATTTGTATTGCTCTTGTTTATGGGCTGGCGAAGCGGCGTATTGATGGGGCTCATTTTGGTACTTACCATCCTAGGTACCTTTATTCTGATGTCCATAAAAGGCATTGAGCTTCAAAAAATCTCCCTTGGTGCCCTTATTATTGCGTTGGGTATGTTAGTTGATAACGCGATTGTGGTTACAGAAGGAATGCTTATTGGCGTTCGCAAGGGACAAACCAAGCTGCAAGCAGCGAAAGATGTTGTATCGCAAAACGGGCTACCCCTTTTAGGTGCAACCGTTATAGCCATCACCGCTTTTGCGCCTATAGGTCTTTCACCTGACGCCACTGGTGAATTTGTCGGATCGCTATTCTGGGTGCTTTGCTTCTCACTATTTTTAAGCTGGATAACAGCACTCACTATTACGCCTTTCTTTTTCGATTTGCTATTCAAAACTGAGAAAGAACAAGGAAGCAGTGAAGATGACGACCCTTACAAGGGGTTCATATTTACCGTTTACAAGCGTTTTTTGACGGCGGCCATTAATTTTAGGTACGTCACTATTGTCATTGTACTTCTAGCATTGGTGGGAGGTGTTGCCTCTAGCAAATTCGTTAAAAATGCCTTCTTCCCCGACTCCTCAACCCCGCTTTTCTTTGTTGATTTGTGGCTACCTGAGGGTAGCGATGTTCTTACCACTGAGCAGTCGATACGTCGTTTAGAAAACCGCGTTATGCAGATGGAAGACATTGCTAATGTTACCAGCGTAATTGGAGGTGGAGCTCAGAGACTAACCCTTACCTATGCCCCGGAAGACAGATACGCCAGTTACGGCCAGCTAATTGTTGAAACCAATACGGTTGAATCACGTGACGCGCGCATGCGTGAAATTATTGAACTCGTTAGAGAAGATTTCCCTAACGTGCAATACAAAGTAAAAGCATTACAAGTTGGACCTTCTGCCAAAGCAGCAATAGAAGCGCGCATTTATGGCCCAGAGCCAGAGGTTCTGCGGGAAATAAGCAGCGATATCGAAGCCATTTTTAACGCTGAGCAAACTATGGACAGCGTACGGCTATCTTGGAGCAACAAGGTTCCTTTCGTGGAACCCGTTTTTCTTGAAGAGCAAGCTCGCCGAATTGGTGTTACCAGAGATGCAGTTCACACGGCATTCTTACTCAACAATGAGGGACAAAGCGTTGGCTTATATCGCGAAGGCAGCGACTTAATACCCATTGTCATGCGTAACGACCCTAACCAGCGCTACGACATAGACAACCTTGCGTCGCTTAATGTGTGGAGCCAAGAACAAGGTAAATACATCAGCATGGCCGATGTAATCAGTAATGTTGACGTAAGCCTAGACAATCCCATTATTAAACGCCGAAATAGAGTAAGGATGTTAGCGGTCTATGCCGAACCTTTGCCTTTATCGGGTGAAACGGCCGCTAGCGTGCAAGCCAAAGTACGCCCATTGGTAGATAAACTAACGCTACCAGACGGTTATAGCATTGAATGGGGCGGCGAATATGAAACGTCTCGCGATGCACAACAAGCGCTTTTCGCTAGCATGCCAATTGGCATTATCGGCATGTTTATCATTACCGTATTACTGTTTGGTAAGTTGCGACAAGCACTGGCCATTTGGGGGGTTATTCCCCTTACCACCATCGGTATTATTGGCGGTTTAGTGCTTGTTGGCGCGCCATTTACCTTCATGGCTCTGTTAGGCAGTTTAAGCCTAATTGGAATGGTGCTTAAAAATGGCATCGTACTGATGGAAGAAATAAACGTGCAATCAAGGGGTGATGGTGATGCCTTTACTGCTGTTATCAACGCTTCTGTTTCACGGGTACGACCAGTGTCTATGGCAGCAATTACCACCATCTTGGGGATGATCCCGCTGTTTTCCGATGCATTCTTTGCGTCTATGGCGGTAGTAATAGTGTTTGGCTTAACGGTTGCAACGGTACTCACGCTGCTTATTTTGCCTGTGTTGCACTGCACCTTCCATGGTATTAAGGCAGACAAATAAGCGCCGATTTCAACTAAATATGTACAAGAAGGAGCACTAGCCTCGAAAAGCAAAGTGCCATACTATAAGCCAATAAAGCCAGCGTAAGCTGGCTTTTTACTGTCGCAGCCATTGACGAAAAACGTGTAGAGATAAAGGATGTGTTATCGTCACTGCAATAAATAGCAGACCAAAGCGAATTTCAGGCTATGCCTATCGCGCTTTGGCTTAACGCCGACTAGACGTTCTAAACGTTGACTTTTACGGCACACTTTTTAATAAGCAAATGTACCTCTAATTGGATAGTTATTTTTTGGGTCTCGAATCCAATTTAACCCATTTGCCAAAGCGCCAAGTTCGGGTCTGACAAATGGGTTATTAGAAATATCGACAACATGCAGGTTGCCTTGCTCGTTCACTACAAACAAGCCTGGTTCAGCAAAATTATGATCGGTTTCTTGCTCAGAACGCGGAATTGAAATGTAGACTCCTAGCGCCTTCATTTGCGCTTCTGTTAAGCCGTAGGCGACAGGGAAATTTACCGATACTTGGGTTAACTGCTGACGCATTTGCGCTTCAGAATCAGCCGACACGGCAATAATGTCAACGCCGGCCTGCGCAAACTGTTCTTTGTATTCTGCAAGCTGATTTAAATAACGTGTACACAGCGGGCAGTGACGACCGCGATATACAAAAACCGCTTGCCACGTAAAGCCTTCACGTGGTTCACCTAAGGTAACTTGGTTACCTTCGCTATCTGTTACTTCAATAGACGGAAATGCATCACCTGCATTTAATTTAACTGACATTTGTTTTCTCCACTGGTCTTAGCATCTATACTCTAGAGTCAGGTCTTTAGTGGCACAAAACAATCAGTGTTTTTTTAGTAACTCCCCATAGAAAAACATAAACAGCTGAATATATTAAATTTTTTAATTAATCATTTTTTCTATCATTTCCATTGGACACTCTACTACACTGCTCAAAGTTAACGGCGAGTACATTCTTATTGATCCTGTTTTCAGTGAACGCGCCTCGCCTGTGCAGTGGATGGGACCAAAGCGATTTCATGCATCGCCCATTAGTGTAGAGGCTCTGCCCGAGTTGGCGGCGGTTATTATTAGTCATGATCACTACGACCACTTAGATAAGGTCAGCATAGACATCCTTAAACACAAAACGAGACAGTTTGTTATGCCACTTAAAGTTGGAAATCACTTGCGAGACTGGGGCGTAAAGAACAGTAAAATAATCGAGTTGGACTGGTGGCAAAAAACAAAATTGAGTGGCATCGAGATAGTGGCAACGCCGTCTCAGCACTTCTCTGGACGCGGTTTGTCTGATAGGGATGAAACACTTTGGGCTAGTTGGGTAATCCGTAGTACCACCACGAACGTGTTTTATAGCGGAGATTCTGGTTATTTTGATGGATTCAAAGACATTGGTGATAAGTATGGGCCATTTAATTTATCGCTCATTGAAACCGGAGCATACAACGAGCTGTGGTCAGATATTCATATGCTTCCGCGCCAGAGCCTTAAAGCCCATATCGATGTGCAAGCCAACGTAATGATGCCAGTACATAACAGTACGTTTGACTTGGCTTTGCACAATTGGAATGAACCTCTGATTAAAATAACAGCCCTTGCTGAAAAGCAACGAGTGCCTGTGAGTACGCCAATTTTTGGTGAGATTATTCCGATCGCAAACGCAGCCCAAGCACCTAACAAAGTATGGTGGGAAGAATAAAAGTAGGAGTCCTCCTACTTCTTCATAAGGAGTTTTTCGATTTCTTTTGGAGCCAAGGGTTTTGAAAACAGAAACCCTTGTGCATATTCAACGTTTAAGTGCTTACAATAATTAGATTGCTCCTGAGTCTCAATGCCTTCTGCCACAATATTGAGTTCAAGTTTGTGGCCCATATTTATAATTGCTTCTAACAAAGCACCATCGTAAGGGTCCTCAGGGGCATGCTTTAAAAAAGAGCGATCAATTTTTAGATGGCTAATCGGGAATTGCCTAAGATAACTGAGTGAAGAATAACCCACACCAAAATCATCAATGGCAATTTCTACTCCCTTGGCTCTTAGCGCTCTTAACCCTTCAAGCACACGATAATCTGATTGAATGAGTATATTTTCGGTCAACTCTATTCCCAAATTGCTGGGTAAAAGTTCGAACCTACGTATCGTAGACTCAAAATATGAAAAGAAATTCGGTTGAATTAACTCCTTTCCCGAAATATTGATGTCTACCCGCAACGTAATCCCCTTTTCTTTCCAAGCCTTAACCTGCTTACATGCTTGTTCTAACACCCACTGACCAATTTTGACGATAAGATCAGTACGCTCGGCAATGCCTATGAAAATATTTGGAGGAGTGCTTCGACTCGCGTCGGCAGGACACCAGCGCAGTAATGCTTCACATGCCGCAATGTGCTGATCACGCAAATCAAACTGCGGTTGATATACCAACATAAATTCATCTTTCTTTAACGACTCGTGAAGTTGTGCCGTGATAGTCCGTTGCCGATTAACCTTTTCAAATAGCTCAGCACTAAAGAGTTGAAATTGATTGCGCCCTTCTGCCTTTGCTTGGTACATGGCAACATCCGCTTTTTTCAATAGATCATCAGGTTTGCTCCCGTCTTGGGGATAGTGACTTACGCCAGTACTTACCGTCATGTGCGCATTTTCAGAACCCAGTTCAAAAGTACAGCCAAAACAGTCAGTAAGTTTTGAAGCTATGCGCGCAACCTCATCGTGTGAAAGATCGTTATTTAGCACTATCACAAATTCATCGCCGCCAAACCGAGTTAACTTTCCATCATTGCTTAAACATTTTTCAAGGCGCTTAGCAACGCTTCGCAACAACTCATCCCCCCAGGTGTGGCCCAAGGTATCATTGACCTCTTTAAACATATCAAGGTCTATGAAAAGAACTGCAAATTGGCTGTTATTACTTTTGGCCTCGGCAATTCTTGACTGTAACTCGGTGTAAAGGAAACGTCTGTTTGGCAGCCCAGTGAGCAAATCGGTAGACGCCATTCTCTCAAGTTCTTGTAGTGCGTTATTTTCTTTAGACAAGTCTACATCAATACAGAACATTTCTGGGTTGTCGGTTTCTTCCTTCAGCATCACATGAGAGGAAAAGACATGAACTAACGAACCATCTTTTCGTTTCAATTGAAGTCGTTCTGAGGGAATAGCTACTCCGTCTTGCAGCCATTGTTGATGTAACGCTATGACCGCTTCCTTCATTTCAGCAGGAATAATGAGGTCTTCTAGTTTTCTACCTATAGCGTCTTGCCTTGAATAACCGTAAATGTCTTCACTAGAATGATTCCAATAAATTACCCGCCTTTCCTTGTCATAGCCCTGTACTGATATTTTGGGCAGCGCATTGATAAGATCAAGGAACCGCTGTTCCCCTTCATCGTACAAACTAGTGAATTGATTATCACTTCCTGGTTCAAGATTCATAGCACTCCTTCGCACTTGTAAACACATCACAAGCGTTTCTGGCAACCACTCTATACCAAGTATAGATTCAGTTTTCTAAACTGCTCAAGTAATCGACTGCACAAACTGTCAGTGGTACGAAAAAGCAGTGTATGTTTGCAAACAAATTCCCCTGTAATCAGGGACATTTTTCAAAAAATAAACTACTTTTAAGTAAACAGTAATCCGTAAGGCACGTGGTTGTGATTGCGCCTGGTTGTAATTTTAATCAACTCATACAAACATTTATAGAATCGAGTAAGGACGGCTACGCCATTTTTTGTCCTGACGATAAACTCCTATACGCCAACTATGTATTCTTGGACATATTCTGCGCAACAAACTGCAATGTTGAATACTGGAGCTTTGAGCAACTTGTTCGCCATGCATACGGCCAAAAGCGCGGTATAAATATTGAAACCGACCACATAGAGAGCTGGCTTGAATATGTAAGAAGTGTGAGACGAAAACGCCCACACCGCATGTTTGAGGTCGACTTAGTCAATGGACGCTGGATGCTTTTTTCAGAACAGCTTCTCGATTCAGGCGAGTTGCTGGTACAAGCGAAAGACATTTCAAAACAGAAAGTGACGGAAAGTACACTACAACGCTCCTTAGTTCAGCTTAAGAAACTTGCGCTTACCGATGAGCTCACCCAATTAGCTAACCGCCGCTCTTTCGTAGATGCCGTTGAAACTGAGCTAGCACGCGTTAAGCGAAACCAAGCGTCGGCCACAATGTTAGTCATAGACCTAGACCATTTTAAGTGTATTAATGATACTTACGGTCACCTAGCAGGCGATCATGTGCTAAAGCACACTGCTGCCATTTTGCGTCAATCTATCCGTCAGTACGATATTGTGGGTAGATTGGGCGGGGAAGAATTTGCGGTGTTTATGTCTGAGGCGGACCTTAACGTGGCCTTTGAAGTTGCTGAGCGCATTCGCAGTTCACTAGCACAAAGTGTGACCGAGGTAGACGGCAACAGCATTAGCGTTACAGCATCTATTGGTATCTGCACTAAACTTAAGCCCGACAGTTTTGAGACGCTATTTACCGAAGCAGATGAAGCGCTGTACAAAGCAAAATCAGATGGAAGAAATCGCACTGCTGTTTTTAATACTCTTAACCGCACCACATGAGTAAGGAAAGCCCACAACGGCACTGTTCAAAATACTTGCTCTTGGCTTCAAACGGCTTATACGTTCTTATTTAAAAATAAAATACCCTATGCGTTGCGCAATTTCATTTAAACATGCAACCTGTTAAAAAAGAACAATTTGGAGCCGTTATGGCAAACGAAAAAAACGGTTATGACCTTGTGTTGTATGGCGCAACCTCTTTTGTTGGGCAAATTATTTGTGAGTACCTTGCCGCTTATAAGGATGAACAAGTAACGTGGGCGATGGCAGGTCGCAGTGAACAAAAACTCATTGAAGTGAAGCAAAGAGTTGGTATAGACGTGCCCCATGTTGTCGTTAACGCTGACGATGAAGATGGTTTACGCGCTATGTGCGAACAAACCAAGGTAGTGCTCACCACGGTGGGCCCCTATGCGCTCTATGGCGAGAGCGTTGTAAAAGCGTGCGTAAACACAGGCACTGCTTATTGCGACTTAACTGGCGAACCTCAGTGGATAAAACGCATGGTGGACAAGTACCAAAGTGCGGCACAACAAAGTGGAGCCCGGCTGGTTAACTGCACAGGCTTTGATTCTATTCCCTCTGATTTAGGCGTCTATCACCTACAAAGGTTGGCCATCGAGAAGACAGGCAAACCAGCTACACAAATAAAAATGCGTGTGCACCGAATACGTGGTGGAGCGTCAGGCGGAACAGTTGCAAGCTTGCTTAACGTTTTAAAAGAAGCAAAAAAAGATCCCGGCTTACGTAAAGCTTTAGTGAACCCTTATGTACTTTGTCCTGAGGGGCATCCGTATTCAGTGCGGCAGAAAAATCACAAAAGTGCAGAGTATGACGATGAGTTAAATATGTGGACCATGCCATTTGTGATGGCATCTATCAACGAACGTGTTGTTCACCGCAGTAATGCTCTATTAGGGAATATGTACGGTGAAAACTTCAGATACGACGAGGCCATGTCTGCCAAAAACAAGAGTATTGCCAAAAAGACGACACTTGGCCTAGGTGCATTTATGGTGGCGGCGAATATATCGCCATTAAGAATACTTCTCGAAAAATTTGTGTTACCCAAACCGGGAGAAGGACCAAGTAAAGAAGAGCAGCTTAATGGAATTTATGATATGCGCTTTTATGGCACGCTTGCCAACGGTGAAAAGATTGAAGTTAAAGTCTTGGGCGATAGAGATCCGGGGTATGGCTCTACGGCCAAAATGATTACACAAGCAGGACTTTGCCTTGCAAATGATAGTGTGGACACACAGGGCGGATTTTGGACGCCTGCATCACTGCTTAACGACAAGTTAATCAAGCGGCTTGCCGAGCACGCTGGCGTAATAGTTGAAGAAGTGAGTAGTCAGTAAATTACTAACGCAAAATAGTCTTTGACCTTTTATAAATAACAGTCTATTACGTTTTTTTACTCTCTTATATTGGTACCTTAATGAATAGTCTATTGCCATCATCGTTTGTCGAATTACTCTCCTTGCTGATGCGCGAACCCAGTGTAGTTGGTGCAGAGCACACCTTCTTTCGAGTATTGCAACGAGAGTTGGAAGAACGCGGTGCAAAGGTAACATGGTACGAAGGCCTGCTAGTTGCTCAAGGAAGCGACCCTCACAGTATCATGCTTTCAGCCCATATCGACCGCCACGGACTTATTTGTACAGGTCCTAACGAATTTCAATATGCTGCATTTGTTGCCGGAGCACGCTCGGACTTACTCGGAAATTCTGTTAGTGAACAGCTAATGAAAAAAATTGAAGGGCGATTTGTCAATGCTCCCGTGTTTGCCTATGAGCCTTGGACAGGCGCATACCGCGGCCGAGGGCATATCAAGGGCTCTGAGATCTGCGAATTTCGAAACAATCTTATTTTTGAACTTGAAGGCCTTGAACATGTGGTAGCAGGCACCCCCATAGCCATGGTAGACAAGCTCAAAGTAACCGAAGACGCGCTTGTGGGCCAGCTCGATAATGTCCTATCGGCAGCAGTAATGATCTATTTATTTGAACTCGGCTTTACGGGCACCGCGTTTTTTACAGCTCAGGAAGAGGCCGGAAAAAGCTGGCGCTACCTGCTTGAGTGGTTTCGACGATTTGGTGGCTCAACCAATCAGTTATTTGTGCTAGACACCAGCCCTATGCCAGATTTTGCAGCAGCTTCTGCACATCATTTGGTGCTACGCCACGAAGACGCAAACGCAAAATTCAATGAAGCGCTAACTGCCAAGCTTGCTACAACGTGTGAAACGCTGGGTTATCGCTATTTATACAAGGACGACTACGTTCGAGAATTAAATAAAGAGCGCATTGCCAACAGTGAAAGTGAACATTCACTAGGCTCAACCGAATTAGGTCGAATCGTCGCCGCATCACAGGGGCTGGTAGATGGCACCACGTTGCAAGTACCAAGTTCAGGATATCACACCATGCAAGAGACTGCTCCACAAGCGTCTGTTAAAGCGTTTATCGACGTTCTATGTGAATTATCAAACATTAATGCACCACAAACACAGGTGTAAGTGCGATAAAACACGATATTTGCGGCGTTATTCACTGTAACAATTTAGCATGCGACAATTTTTGTCGCATGCGGTCTCTATGCTATGGTGAAGTTATAATTGCAAAAGCCAGTTCGCCACAATGAGTGCATTTCAACGCAAGCTCGACATTCTTCAATTTGTGCCTTCTGCGCCTAGAAAGGTTTCTACCCGACAAATTTTTGAAAATCTACAAAACTGCGGTCATCACAATATCGATATGCGCACGGTGCAGCGGGACTTAGTCAGCCTAGAAAACATTGGGCTATTTGGGTTAGACGTTGATAAGCGTTCAAAACCCTACGGCTGGTTTATAAACGCGAATTTTAAGAAACTCAATTTAAGCTTAATGGACGGCAATACTGCGCTTGCGTTTAAGGTGCTTGAAAAGTCAGGTGCCACACTGCCAAATTCCACGTTAAAAGAAATGCAGCCTTACTTTGCAAAAGCCAGCCAAGTCTTAGACCAAAATAGTGATTCTTTACTTACACATTGGCTCAGATCGGTAGCCGATTCGCAAGTTTCTCAGCCGCTCATTCCCCCCGAAATAGATGCAGCGTCGTTCGAACGGTTAAAAAGTGCAATCTTTTTTAAAAAACAAATCTCTGCCGATATTAAGCGTATTTTTAGCGGCGGCAATGAAATGGTTTGGAAGCACTACGACCGAGTTAACCCTATGGGACTGGTTAAACAAGATGGTCGACAACTTTTTGTATGTACTTTTGGTTCGCTGCACAAAAGACGCTATGCGTTGCCGTTACAATTTGTTAGAAACGTTACCGTTACCGATGAAGACTGCCAACAAGCATTTGGTGAGCTAGAAAGTGTTCAAACGTTGTCGGCTAACAAAAAAGAAGACATTGAGCTTAAGTTATTGGTTAAAAATAACGCGTTATTTTTGCTTCACGGCTATAAACTCAGTGATGATCAAGTAATAACCTCATCTCTTCAATTAGATAAATCCGTATTGACCGCGACGGTGAAAGACACCAACAAACTGCGCGCCTTTTTAAGAGGCTTGGGCGATAACATCGAGGTCATCGCCCCTCAAAAACTGCGGCAGTATTTTATTAAACTTTCTGAAAGGTTGTACTTCGCTTATCAAGAAGAAGCCGTGCAAAATAAATCGTTGTTCTCTGACTAATTTAAATCCCTACCCTGCAACCTCACAAAAGCAGGTATATCCAAATACGCAGCGTCCTTTTTGGATGATGCTGGAACAGATGCTTGCTTCATAGGTATCACATTTTTCTCTTCTTCAAAGCTTTGTTCAATTGAAGGCACACCCGTGGCGATAACTAAGACTTCACCAAAATGTGGTAGTTCTGGCGATAACGTTACGCCAGTAATGATCAGAGTTTGAGGGCCATTAACTAAAGATTGGAGGGTCGCTAGCATTTCTTCATACATTGCTAAGCTGGGCTCTTCTTTGCACGTTAGCTGCGCAATAACGCCTTGCGCCCCTATTATACTCTGTTTGTCGACTAATGGGTTTTCTAAGGCGTGCTTTAATGCTGCGCTTAATGAACTGTCATCTTCAGCAATACCCACGCCTAGCGCAGTATCTCCCTCAAGAGAGAGAATATGACTGAAGTCATTGATATCGACGTTGATATAACCCGTGTTTGTAAGCATTACGATAATGGCTTCGACAATTTTATGCATTTGAATGTCACAATGACGAAATGCAGAAAGAAGCCCAACGGTTTCATCTAGTGCAGAAAGTAATGAATCATTAGACATAACTAGCGTAGCATTTGCTTTGCTTCGTATTGTCTCAAGCGCGTTTCTAGCAATGTCATCTCGCTTGCCTCCCTCAGCCTTGAAAGGGAGCGTAACAAAACACATCACATCGATGTCGCTCTCTTTGGCTAATTCAATAAGAATTGGCGTTGCACCGCTTCCCGTGCCGCCTCCCAGGCCTGCGATAATGATAATAAGGTCAGCATCTTTAATTAACGTCGCTAAGGCATCTTTGCTCTGAATGGCGGCGTCGCTTGCGACATCTGGGTTAGCCCCAGCTCCATACCCTTTTGTTGTCGCCTCCCCTATCAATAACACTTCATGATTTGAGCATCGATGCAACGCAGCGACATCGGTGTTAACAGAGCTAAATCTAATATTGTCATGCGCACAAAGGCTGGCCATGTTGTTCACTGCATTACCGCCACAGCCGCCTACACCAATAACGTGAATATTAATTTGTTCAGTTTGAATGTTTTGCATGTGCTTACTTTCGAAAGTTTACGTTTGGCAAGCATGAAACAACTATACGGCAAAAAGTGACGCATAGAATTGTCAACCGTATGCAAGGTTAAGATGCAGTTACTTCAAAACTAAACGACTCCTTGTCATGAGCGTCTTTGCTGTTCAACACAATGTAGAGCGAATTGCTGTTTACGAAGCTATTTTCTTGGTCAACTCGTTATGAAACTGGACTAGTGCTAAGGCGACGATTTATGAAAATTTTGAAAAGGAATAGATGGTGCGTCTACCCTGATTCGAACAGGGGACCTCTACCATGTCAAGGTAGCGCTCTAACCAACTGAGCTATAGACGCATAATCGACGTTGCTAAGTGCAGAAGAATGTCTCAACAACGGCGCGTATAATACTTAGGCTTCGGCTTGCCTGCAAGAAAAAGTTAACCTTCGACAGGTTAAGTGACTAATAAGTCAGCAATGTTTGAAATATAGACTCAAAATTTAGTCGAGTTAACAAAAGGCCTGCCCACCTTTACACCTGTTTAAAAGGCAATGGCTTAATATTATTGACTAACGAACCGTCAGCCACTGAATTCATAAAATATTCCCCTAGCCTATCAGTTTCTTTCAACACAGTCTGCCAGTACTTAATGCGTGTATTGGCATCGAGTACTTCAAAATCCTTTCTGTCGGGAATTTTACTATAGGGCAAATTCGCGACAAACGTACTTGAGGGCACAAGCATCACTACATTGTCATAGCTAGAACGATGAGGCACACGACCTTTCAGCCCTTTGTCGAACCATCCGGGAATGGGCTTATTGTAAAAATGTGGATATAACACTAGCCCTTTGTCAGGCCCAAACGACAGATCAAAATGATAATCAATAATACCGCCATCGCGATACATACCTCGCGGTGCCCCTTCTATGTTTGTTACGCCTTCAATAACCACAGGAATAGAGCCAGATGCCAGTAATGCATCGTGAATATTACCTTGAGTCAGTTCGTGATATTGCGTAGGTAAGTGGTAGGGATCATTAATAGTAAAGTCACTACCTGGCGTAGAAAAAACATAGCGCGTATACAGACGGGACAAGTTCTTGCGGCTAACTGTATTTGCTGCCGCACTCATTGCCAAACCAGAAAGCTGCCTAAACTTACTTTCAAACCGGGTTGCGCCTAAGCATTTTGCTACGATAAGGTGTGCTTTAAAACGCTCATTCGACAGCACTTGTTGCTTTCCCTCTTCGTCTACCATGACTTTTAGTAAGTCGATCGCTTTTTCGGTTATTTCTTTGGGTGTAGGCTTGTCGCTGCTATAGGTTGTTGTAGAATAAGATTCTGCCAATCGATTAATTGCTGCAAGCGGGTCATCTTGCACGGCGCAAATAGTTCTAAATGCCCCTGCGGACGACCCGATAACGTGGATTTGGTGCGATACATTGGCAAACCATTCTGGAAATAAAACGCGGTCAAGGCCTGCTAAAGAAAACCATTTTGGGCCACCCGATGCCCCTAGAAAATAACTAAACAGTTCGGGGGTAAAACCATTTTTGAGAATAGTTTCACGTGCAGTTTGCCCTGCATACACTTCAAGAGGAGCCACTCAATATCCTTAATTAACGATTTCGTGGCAATTTAACAGTTAAACACGCAAAAGTAACCCTTACACAATCTATCACCAAGCTTGTCAGACCACGTAATTAAAGGCACAGGCCCATATTTTATGACATCAACTTATCTATCACTTTTAGAAATATTTGATACTCAGAATCAGTGATGCTAGCTAGCTTTTCTTCCTGCCACCTAATTACATTGGGCAATATCTTTAAATACACGTTCTGCCCTGTTGTCGACAAACTCACGTTAACCGCACGACCATCAGATGTGTCTTGACGCTTATCAATCAAACGGTGACGCTCCATTTGCTGCAGGGCACGGGTTACTGTCACTTTGTCAAGGCGAGTGGCTTTTACAAGTTGCTTAGCTGTCATACTAACGATGCTGTCTTTCTTGCTTTCTTTATTGCTTACTTCACTATGCAAAGTTCCTAGCGTTGCCATAATGCGCCATTGCGGCATAGTAAGGTCATAAGGGGCATACACTGAATATAAGGATTCACTTAGATGTCCAGAGAGCATCGCCACCCTGTAAGCCAGCATTTCATCGAGTGTCACCACATTCTCCTACTAAAACCAGTTAGATTGATTAGCTATTCTATTATCAGCAGTAATAACACCCCTGCCGTCGCAAATGCACTAACCTGTAAATTATGAGTGTAAACTTAATAAAACAATTCTTGCACTCGCCTATGAAGCACTCATGCTGTTCACAATTGATTTACACGTTGATTAGCACTAGCCTACTCAAACTAGTTTCATTTGCAACTAGTTTGATATTCACTGTTTTTACCTTTTTATTATTGGAATGGGTTTATGGAAAACGTCACATATTTGTCTGGGTTTAATAACGAGCACGAAACAGAAGCGTTGCCGGGCGCTTTACCCAAAGGGCAATTTAGTCCACAAAAGGTTAACTATAAACTCTATGCAGAACAATTCAGCAGTACTGCATTTACAGCACCACGCGCGCACAACCGCCGAAGCTGGACATACCGCTTGCGACCTTCCATTGCCATGGGTGACTTTACTCCAGTGGGTAACGGCCTTATTCGCACTGCACCGCAAACCGGTATTCCCTGCCCACCTAACGTTTTGCGTTGGGATCCTGTGCCACTTCCAGATAAAAAAACTGACTTCGTAGAAGGCCTGGTAACGGTCGCAACCAATGGCGATGCGCAAGCGCAAACTGGCATGGGAATACATTGTTACGCTGCTAATGCGCCAATGGACAACAAAGTTTTTTACTCATCAGACGGTGAAATGCTATTTGTTCCCCAACACGGAGATATGCTCGTGACCACAGAGTTTGGTAAGTTGTCAGTATCGCCTGGGGAAATTCTTGTTATTCCTAGAGGTGTACGCTTTGCTATTACCCCTACAAGTAACGCTATTCGCGGATATATTTGTGAAAACTATGGTCATCCTTTTGTGCTGCCAGAGCGCGGCCCAGTTGGCGCAAACGGCTATGCAAACCAGCGCGATTTTCAATACCCAACAGCGTGGTTTGAGGATAATGAAACACCACATGTCATGGTTAATAAGTTTTGCGGCAACCTGTTTGAAGCAATACTTGGGCACTCTCCGTTTGATGTTGTCGCGTGGGTAGGTAATTCTGCACCGTACAAGTACGATTTATCGTTGTTCAATGTGATGAACACGGTCAGTTTTGACCATCCCGACCCTTCCATATTTACCGTTTTAACATCACCATCCGATCTAGAAGGCACCGCAAACGTCGATTTTGTCATATTCCCACCACGTTGGATGGTCGCAGACAACACCTTTCGTCCTCCCTATTACCATCGCAATATTATGAGTGAGTTTATGGGGCTTATTGAAGGTACATATGACGCAAAGGAGCATGGATTTGTGCCTGGCGGAATGAGTTTACACAATTGCATGACGCCTCACGGACCGGAAGCTGAAGTATTTGAAAAGGCGTCTAACGCTGAACTCAAGCCGCAGCGTTACGAAAATACACTGGCCTTTATGTTTGAGTCACGTTACGCCATCGCTCCTACTGAGTTTGCCTTAAACTCAGAGATACGCCAGCGTAACTATTTATCATGCTGGGATGGATTGAAAAAGTACTACGACGGTAAAAAGTAATTAGAGCGTGTTGACCTTTGCCGTACGTTTTTGCAGCAAAGTGTTTAGCATTTAGACAAGAAAGTGTACACGTCGTGTAGCCATCTACATAAGTGTGCGCAGACGCAGTATAAATGCTAAACAATTGCTGCCTGAAAGGTTCATCCGGTGTGTATATGCTTGTGCACTGCCTAATTGCGCTGTACGTTTTTATGAACACATAGAAACAGTAGACAAAAACAATATAAACATTCAAAAACAATAACATACTAGAAATTGGCGTGCTTAAAATAAACTCACATAGATAAAGCGAAAACAAATCGTTACACCTAGGCTTTCCAAGCCACTGTACTTGTATATCGGTATGCTATTGCCTGCATTTTTACCTCGCGCTTACAATCCACTCACAATTACAAAATCAGTATTACGTTGAGGAAGTATTTCCATGGCAGATTTATTTGAAAATCCAATTGGCTTAGATGGCTTTGAGTTCCTAGAATTCACAGCGCCTGAAAAAGGCATGTTAGAGCCAATATTTGAAGCTATGGGTTTTACCCGAGTAGCACGTCACAAGTCGAAAGATGTAGAACTCTGGCGCCAAGGTGACATTAACTTATTAAGTAACTACGAGAAAAACTGTCATGCCTCGTACTATGCAGAAGAGCATGGTCCATCCGCTTGCGGAATGGCTTTTCGTGTTAAAGACTCGCAAAAGGCCTACAAAGAAGTACTTGCACGCGGTGCACAACCAATGGACACGCACACAGGTCCAATGGAGCTAAAACTGCCTGCCATTAAAGGTATTGGTGGTGCAATGCTTTACTTGATCGACCGTTATAAAGGCGACAACACTATTTACGACATCGACTTTAATTGGATTGAAGGTGTTGATCGCAATCCGAAAGGCTGTGGCTTCCATACACTCGACCACCTTACTCACAACGTATATCGCGGTCGAATGGATTTTTGGGCAAATTTCTACGAGAAGCTATTTAATTTCCGCGAAATTCGTTACTTCGATATTAAAGGTGAATACACAGGTCTACTGTCTAAAGCAATGACAGCGCCTGATGGTAAAATTCGAATTCCGTTAAATGAAGAAGCGGTGGGCGGCGGCGGCCAAATCGAAGAATTCTTGATGAAATATAACGGTGAAGGTATCCAACACATTGCATTTGCTTGTGACGATTTAGTTACCTGTCTTGATCAATTGAAGGCGCGTGGTATGAAGTTCATGACCCCACCTCCAAATACTTACTATGAAATGCTAGAAGAGCGTTTACCAGGCCATGGCGAAAACGTAGACGAATTACAAAAGCGCGGTATTCTGCTTGATGGTACTACAGAAAATGGTGAGCCACGCCTATTACTGCAAATCTTCTCAGAAACGGTATTTGGCCCAGTGTTTTTTGAGTTTATTCAACGAAAACAAGATGAAGGGTTCGGTGAAGGTAACTTTAAGGCGCTGTTTGAGTCGATTGAACGCGACCAGGTGAATCGCGGCGTAATCAACAAATAACAACGCTTCGAATCTGGTGAAAGGCAGCTTAATCGCTGCCTTTTTCACCTTTTTCACCTTTTTCATATAAAGCAAAAGGTGCGCCTGACGGATCGATAATGATACAAAAACTGTCACTTCCGTGATGTCGAATATCACCCACTTGCTCCCCGCCCATTTTGATCGCGTTTGCTAACGCCTCGCTTAAACTCTCAACAGTGAAATAGTTTATCCAGCCACCTGGCAACGATGCATTTACGCCTTTTTTGTGACATATGCCACCTACGGGTGTGCCATCGTTTCTCATCATTACGTAATCGTTATAGCCGCCCATATCAACAGGCTCCTTTTTCCATCCCATGACCAATTCATAAAACGCAACGAGCGATTCGGCATCTTCAGTTGTTATGTCACACCAAGAAGCTTCTGACATAGCTAGGTTCCTTAATTAATCTTTAGGCAAAAAATAGGCGTTCGCGTTAACAAATGTAGATCAATTGATGACACAAGGATACTTTTAACGCTTTTTTATGTAGCGCTTTGGCGACACACTTTTGTGACTAACCGCTAAAAACCTACATTAAAGTCAAGCCAAGAAATTGCAAAAAATCTAAACATTTTTTATTTTCACTGTAGACATCGCCTGTGGAAAATGCTTGCAAAATCGAGAATGTTATCCACTGCACATTGTTTGTACAGTTTATTTATTTCTTTATTATCATAAACTTACAACAAGACCCCAAACTACTCAACAAACTTATCCACAGATTAAGTGGATAACACGTAGCACTTAACCACAGTTAGTGGTTTAATGTGAGTATCTTCGAAGTTTTCATTTTTTCGGTTTCTCATGCCAAAACAAACACTCTTAGTTCGTGAGTCTTTATTTACAATTCACAGTTTGGATCCAGATAGCGACATACCGGCCACTGTTCTACAGAGCCCCCTCTTTTTTCTTGGAAAAACAGAAGAAGAGCTGTCGATTGTTGTACCTAACACGGTAGAAGTCTCATCGTTAGATTGTGATGAAGGCTGGCGAGCGCTCGAGTTACTAGGACCACTTCACCTTTCACTAATCGGCATAATGGCTCAAATTGGACAAGTTCTCGCAGCGGCAAAAGTATCAATCTTCGTTGTTTCAACCTTTGATACTGATTTCTTTTTAGTAAAAGACAATAAACTAAATGACGCTGTTACCGCATTGAAAAAGGCAGGTTATACCGTTCATGAGGAAGGTTAACCGTGCAAGGGAAATTACTCAGTTATCCTCCTGAAGTATTTGCAAAGCGTGTCGATATTCCAAGCCCTTTTTCTGGGCAGCTTTTACCGCTAACCGATTTAGAAGACACACTGTTTAAGAAAGGTTTTTATGGACCCGGTGCGGCGATAAGCTCAACCGCGAATACTGTTTACGCCCCTTTTAGCGGCACGGTGCTCAAAGTTGAACCTATCGACTATGCCATTGAGGTAAAGTCGTCAGTGGGTTTAAAATGCCGAATTAAGTACGGCTTTGACGCACATCACTTACACGGTGCTCAGTTCAATTGCGGCTTAAAAAAAGGCGACCGTTTTTCTATAAAAACACCGCTTTTTACGGTGAATTCAGTGTGGTTAAAACAACAAGGTGTTGCAAATATTTGTATAATGACAGTATTAAATGCTCACGCCTTATTGGGTGTTCTGGCCGCTAACCACAGATACGTAGAGGCCAACGAAGATACGCTTTTATCGCTCTATATTTAAATCGGCCAGCTGTCGAATGCCTTTATGTGTAATGACTAAAAGTGCGCAAGAATATTTAACGAAACAACAACAAGTAGTATGGAATTTTTTATGAGTACAGTGCTTTACGGTATTCCCAACTGTGACACCATTAAAAAAGCTAAAAAATGGCTTACTGACAATAATGTCGAATTTACTTTTCACGACTATCGCAAAGACGGAATAGATGCAGACTTTCTGCAACTAGCAGAAGCCGCGCTAGGCTGGGAAGCCATGCTAAATAAACGCGGTACAACCTATCGACAGTTAGACGAGACTGAAAAAGCGTCGATAGATAAAGACAAAGCATTGGCGCTACTTGAGCTTCATCCAGCTATGGTTAAGCGCCCTATCCTGTTGCATAACAACAGCTTTTATATTGGCTTTAAACCCGCACAATACGAGGGCATATTTTGTTAAACGATTCCGTTATTGAAATTGCTAAAAATCTAATAAATCGGCGTTCAGTAACGCCTGAGGATGCGGGTTGCCAGAAAGCAATGAAAGACTTTTTAGGGGCGCTGGGGTTTGCAAATGAAACCATGGTATTTGACGACACCACAAACCTTTGGTCGCGCAGAGGCAAAGAAGGCCCTGTATTTTGTTTTGCCGGCCACACTGATGTAGTGCCTAGTGGTCCCGAAGACGCATGGAAGACGCCTCCATTCGTAGCCACAGAAGTAGATGGATATCTACATGGCAGAGGTGCAGCTGACATGAAAGGCAGCTTAGCTGCAATGCTGGTTGCAACAAGAGAATTCGTTAACAAGTATCCCGACCATAAAGGCAGTATCGCTTATCTTATTACCAGCGATGAAGAAGGCCCTTTTATTAACGGCACAACCCGTGTCATAGACACCCTAGAAGCTCGCAATGAAAAAATAACATGGTGTGTAGTGGGTGAACCCTCGTCAACTGATGAAGTGGGAGATATCGTTAAAAACGGCCGTAGAGGCTCGCTTACAGGCGATTTAGTAGTAAAAGGTGTTCAAGGACATGTTGCTTATCCTCACCTAGCCAAAAACCCAGTGCATCTTGCTGCCGCTGCGCTCGATGAACTCGCAAAATCGCACTGGGATGATGGCAATGAATTCTTCCCACCGACTAGTTTTCAAATATCTAATATTCACGGTGGTACAGGCGCAGGCAACGTTATTCCTGGTGAACTTCACGTTTGTTTTAACTTTCGCTTTTCAACGCAAGTGACTGACCAGCTTCTTATTGAACGTGTGACCACTATTTTGGACAAACATGAGCTTGATTACGACATTAAGTGGACGTTCAATGGCCAACCTTTCTTGACCGATACAGGCGCGTTACTAGACGCCACGCAAGGCGCTATTGAAGCAGTTAAGGGAAAGCCTACAGTCCTGTCTACAGCGGGCGGTACGTCTGATGGACGTTTTATTGCTCCAACGGGGGCGCAAGTTATCGAACTTGGGCCGGTCAATGCAACGATTCACAAGATTGACGAGTGCGTTAAGATGGCAGATCTCGAACAACTCGCAGATATGTACTTTGGCATTTTAGAACGGCTACTTGCTCACTAATGTCTCCTGTTTCTGATAATCAATGGTTAGGCCTACACAACAACTATTTGGTTGATGTTGGCACTAACCATAGACTTCACCGTGACGTTGTTGATGACTTTACGGCAATGCAACAGGCAGCAGCGCAAGATGGACTCGACTTACAACTTGTTAGCAGTTACCGAGACTTTGCTCGCCAAACTGCTATTTTTAATCGAAAATGGCGGGGCGAGACCGCCATCCTCGACAAAAATAGTCAACCCTTACGGCCAGACACACTAAGCGATGAAGAGAAACTTCACGCCATTTTAATGTGGTCAGCGCTACCCGGTGGCAGCCGTCACCATTGGGGAACAGATTTCGATGTTTACGACAAAACGTCTGTCGAGAAACTCAATGGACGTTTTGATCTTGTTGAAAGTGAGTATGAACGCGGCGGACCATGCTATTTGCTTGCGTGTTGGCTAGAGCAGCACATGGCCAGATTTGGTTTTTTCCGTCCATTCAGTGAAAGTACCGGTGGTGTCGCAAGGGAACCTTGGCACTTAAGCCATAGTGCTGTTTCTAAACGTTTTGAAAAAGCGAGAAATATTCAGGCACTAGAAAACGCATTAAGTGAAAGTGAAATAGAAGGCAAAGCAACAATTCTTGCCTTGCTTCCTTCGCTGTATAATCGTTATGTGTTAAACAAGGGCAATACAAGTGCCGTGTAAACTGCACTATTGCAGTTTAAAACGAAAAGGGTAAACACAATGGATTTAACCTGGCTATTAGTGATTATTGTGTTGGTACTAGGTGTAGTGGTGGGTAACATCACACTGCTTAAATACAGCGCCAAATTTAAGTTCCCAACACCTTCAAAACCATTTGACTCTGATAATGAAGAGGCTGACAGTTCAGCACACCGCAGCCAAGATAAGAAGAAAAATGGTTTTGACGATGAAGATGATTGGTAAGTGAGCCCCCTTACCTTTTTAGTCTGCTCGAACCTGAATTTTTTCTACATTGCTAAATTGTGATGTTTTTGGATTGTCGGTAAGTGCGAACTCAATGGCGACATAGTTATTGCGAATTTTATGAGCAGGTTTTGTGTAGAGCCATTTTTGAACGCCCAAAATTGCGGTCGCATCAAACAGGCCATCATGATCTGAAGCAACAACTTCGATGTCAGAAACGTTGCCGTCGCTTTCAATACTGAAGTTAACTAACACTGAACCCTCAATGCCATTTTTAACCGCATATTTAGGGTACTTAGGTAGCGCACGCTTTATTACTGATGCCGTATTAGCTTCAGCTGCATTCACACTATCAGCCGCGCTAGCAGGGTTACTTGTGAGTACCAAAGCGGTAGACGCCGTCGCTACAGCAGCTGTTGCTACGGTAGCCAGTAATACACCTCTGAACTTAGTTGCTTGTGCTTTCCTTTTGAACATTGTCTTTAGCATGCTTATTCCTTTTAATCCCTTAGTTTTTATATTCAATTAGTTATACGGAAATTGCATACACTTTACAATGAATAACGTTTACTTTGGGGCAAGGCTAAATTCATTAATTTACTCTCATCGAATGATCGAGTCTCTTTGTTTGCAAACAGCTAAGAATTTTTTCAGACAACCAGTCAGTGGCTTCTTTTGTAGTAGGAAAAAACGCAAAGGGCAATGACGATGTCTCGTAAACGCGAGACCAGAATTTTCTTTGTAACTCAGCCCCTTCTGCTTCGTGAAAAACTATGGCTGTCGCAACGAGGCCCTGAGCAACCGCCTTATCAACAATAAGCTGACCGCTATTCGTTGCGGCCATGGGAGCTAATGCTAAACCATTTACGTTAACCACACTCCCCCAACAAGGCACATCAATTTTTGCTCTTTGTGCACCAACAACCACTTCGTATTTGTGCATAAACTCTAAATTAAAAGGCCCTATCAAGTCGATATAGAGAATATGTTGGCTACTGTTAAACCTAGCCTTAACCTCTCCATGAGCATCGAATTTATTTTTATCCATAGTGTCGCCTCCCTTCGCTTGAGTATAAACCACTGTCTACATTTCCGTCGAAAAAGTAGACCATAAGCCCATTAATAGAGGTGAACATTTCAACGCCTTCTTTTATTGGGCCTATTAGTACAAAAGCGCATAGGCGCTTACCTACTCTAAAAGGTAGACTAAATAAAAAAGGCATAGTCTTGCTATGCCCTAGGAAAGGAACTTGGATTAAAGCGGCGTCGTTTTAACAGCCGTTCCACTTATGCTTACCATCAGCATGCTGCCTTTGTCGCCGATAACTTGATAGTCTAAATCGATACCTACTACAGCATTTGCGCCCATGCTCCGCGCTTCGTGCTCCAGTTCAGTAAATGCTAATTTACGCGCTGTGGTTAGTTCCTCTTCATAAGATCCAGAACGCCCACCTACGATATCTCTTATTGAGGCAAAAAGGTCCTTAAAAACATTGGCTCCCATCACCGCTTCGCCAACCACGATGCCATAGTATGCCTCAATCTTATGTCCCTCTAATGTCGGGGTTGTAGAAACAATCATGTGTCACTCCTTTTTTAATTAATGTTGTCGCAATCAGCCACAACCTTACTTTGCATTTTCTCTTTCAAGATGCTGTTTTATTTGAGCAATTAGCAATTTCGCACTTTCTCCTTTATAAGGCACCGCAGCTTGGTTACCCCACACTGGCTTTGGCCATGCCACATCACCTTCAAATCGCGCAACATGGTGAACATGTAGCTGCCTAACCACATTCCCTAATGCTGCTATATTTAACTTAAAGGGCGTGAAAACCGCTTGTAAAACCTTTGAAACCGTCGCCGACTCTTGAAGTAGCAATATTTGCTCGTACTCAGTTAAATCGATAATTTCCGCTATGTCATTTTTTCTAGGCACAAGAATAAGCCAGGGAAACTGACTGTCGTTCATCAACAGTACACGACACAACGTAAGATCGCAGACAAAAAATGTTTCATTGTGTAAACGGCTATCTAACTCAAACATCGAGGTCTTCCAGAGTTGTTGGTACTACCGTTAGCAGCGCGCGTTGTCCAATTGCAACGTTGGCATTAGGAAACACTATCGCTTCGCCTTCGTGCTCTGCAATATAGTCTTTCCCCTTCTCGCTAGCCAACACTGTCCCTTTGGCATAATCCATAAAGTTAGGCGTATCATCATCAAAATGAAGGGTAAAGTCGTCGTAATGTTTGTTGATGACTTGATTCACTCGATAGATATCTAATTCGGCCACGTCCACATCAGGTGCAAAATCATCTTGGGTGATGAGCGACGTAATGGCCTGTTTCGCATCCTCAAAACGGGTCATATCATTCTCACCAAATGGTCTCACTTTGCCTAATTCAACCGTAAATGCATGGGCGTTGAATTGGTATGATGAAAAATAACTAAACGTTGTTGTTGCGCTTTCAGAAAGCAAGATAGTCTTAACACCGCACGCTGCCAAAAATGCAAGTTGCCCTTTACTGTGTTTTCGCTCGTGCAAGTAAGGATAAACTGCAAATTTTTCGTTCTTAGATGCACGTATGGCCGTGTGTAAATCGTAGTGATAACGCGGCCCTTCGTTCTTTTCAAAAAATGTTGCAACAGCGTCTTCGAGGGCTTTAGCTCTAACGCGTTCCTGATTAACCAATCCTTCGCCTTCTGAATGAGCGCCACTAAATAAACGGTTCATGTTCTCTTCAACAAATCGCTGTGCAATATCCATTGCTGGTAAATTACCAAACAGGAACAGCACGTTGTGCGAAAGTGTGAGTTCACTTTTGAGAATTCGCATTACTAATTCATCACAAATCTCAATAGGAGCGGTTTCATTACCGTGCACGCCGCAAGATAAAACAATTTGTTTTTTTGGTGTGGCAATAGACTGAGGAAAAAAGCTAATGATACCGGGCGCGCTTACGCTTACTTGTGTACCGTTATTGAGTGTGAAATGTATAGGATCGTCAAAGCGTTCTGGGGAGCGACGCGATAATGATAAAAAGTCGCCGCTATCAATAAGTTGTTGCATGTCATAACCAGTCTAATCGTGAATGGCTATAGTGTAACGATAGCGCCGCACAAAATCATCTGATGGACATTAATATTGTGGGTGAAGTGTAAATGACCTTACTAAGCCAAAGCCCGACGGGGAGAAACCCCAACAATGATTTCTCGTTGAGTCAACGCAATGAAGTGCTCAAGCGGTACAGCGCGAGAGAACAAGTACCCCTGCCCTTCTGTAACGCCAACTTCGCGTAAGATATGCAACTGCTCTAACGTTTCTACACCTTCAGCGACCACAGCGCACTCTTTTGCTTTCCCAATAACCTTTGCAGCCTCAATAATCGCGCGGTTTACCGGATGCGCTTCTAACTCCATCACAAACGATTTATCTATTTTAATAGCGTCTAAATCCAAATCACGAATATAAGCTAAATTCGAATAGCCTTTTCCGAAATCGTCGACAGAAATAGCGATCCCCAAACTTCGCAGTTGATCAAGTTGCTTTTTAACCATTAATGAATTTGATAGTGCAACGTCTTCTGTCAATTCCAGTTCAATACGGTTAAGGGGCATCGAATAGGTTTCACTTAGCGTTACAAGGGTCGGAATTAATTGACTATCATAAAGCTGTGTTGGCGAAATATTCACTGACAATGACAAAGGAAGCTTTAGTGCGTCAAATTCATTAAGCGCCCTAAAAGCTTGCTCGAGCGTCCAATAGCCAAGCTCATTCATCATATTATAAGACTCAGCTGCCTCAATAAGCGGTCCGGGGAACAGCACACCATCAAGCGGATGATTCCACCGTAAAAGACACTCTCCACCTACTATAGTTAAGGTGTTTAAATCCACTTTTGGTTGAAAGTAGAGTTCAAGTTCATTATTCGCAATAGCCCGCTTAAGATCAGCTTTTAAAGCTAGGCTTCTTCCTGTGTCTGTTTTATCAAATGTAGACAGTGCAAAGTAGTTTTCGTATTTGTTTTCTTTGGCTTGCTTCAGCGCGGTTTCAGCTCTAGACACAAAGGTAGTGATATCAAACTGTTTATGACTGTGCTTACTTGTGCAGACCACGCCCACATTGAAGTCGGCAATAAAGGCTGTGTCTTCATAATGCATGGGTGACTTGAAATGTTCGACTAAGCGCTCGAACATTTCGCGCATTACTATTTCATTATTTTCGTTAGGGAATACGATGCCAAAAATGTCACCGCTTATGCGGCCTAGTGCAACTTGAGAACCAAACAAGCCCTGAATTCTGTTCGCGATTTCAAGCAGAAAACGGTCGCCAATGTGAATGCCAAGGCTTGTTGTCACATCTGAAAAACGAACCACATCCACTAGCATTAATGATAATGAGTGACTCTGAGAAGCCTCTCGTGAAATGCTATCGATAAATGCATATCGATTAGGAATAGTTGCCAGCGATGTATGTACTTGGCTCATTATGTTTTCCTTCAGCGTTAACGCTGCTAGGTACGAATAAACAACTTCTTATATAAAACCATGGTGCATAGAGAGGTGCAACGACGGCAAAGTATGATTTTGCATACCCTATTATTCTTATCAACACCTTTTTGAGTAGCGCACACTGACATAAAAAGATGATTGAGTAACTATACTCTCATTAATGAGGAAAAATACATTCAACTTTAAGCTAGATTAAACGATTAAGCCTTTTTTTACTCAGGGCAAACAAAAAAGCCCAGAGATACTTACATCGCTGGGCTTTTAGTTTTTATAGTATGTCTCTAGCTTTCAATCTTACAGGGTGAAAGTTTCCATACGCGTTCAACGTAATCTCGAATTGAACGGTCAGAGGTGAACTTGCCCATTTTTGCCGTGTTGATAATGGCCATTTCAGCCCAACGCTCTTTATCACGATATGCTGCATCAACAGCAATTTGTGCGTCAGAGTATGCGCGGAAATCCGCAAGCACCATGTACGGGTCGCCATTGTCCAGAAGACTTTGCTTAATAGATACTAATGCGCCTGGCTTGCCTGGTGTAAAGTAATCAGTTTCTAACCAATCGAGAACAGCTTTAATTTCTGCATCTTTGTAGTAGTAGTCATAAGGGTTGTAGCCGTTTGCTTTAAGCTCGTTAACTTCTTCTACTGTTAGACCAAAAATAAAGATGTTGTCGTCGCCTACTTCTTCAGCAATTTCGACGTTAGCACCATCTAGTGTACCGATTGTCACCGCACCGTTAAGCGCTAGCTTCATGTTACCGGTGCCCGATGCTTCTTTACCCGCAGTACTGATTTGCTCAGACACATCCGCCGCAGGAATCATCTTCTCAGCAAGAGAAACGCGGTAGTTCGGCAGGAACGCAACTTTAATCTTGTTGTTCACACGCGGGTCGTTATTGATCTTATCTGCTACTTTATTAATTGCGTAGATAATATCTTTGGCTAGTTTATAGCCCGGTGCCGCTTTCGCGCCAAATACGAATACACGAGGGTGCATGTCATAGTCTGGGTTTTCAAGAATACGACGATACAGCGCCATAATGTGTAAAAGAGCAAGATGCTGACGCTTGTACTCGTGAAGACGCTTAATTTGAACATCAAATATGGCGTTAACGTCCACCTCTAAATCAAGCGACTTGCGAATTTCTTCCGCTAACAATTCTTTGTTCTCTAGCTTCACTTTCATGAATTGCTTCTGGAACGTTTTGTTATTAGCAAACTTTGCAAGACCTTGCAGCTTATCAAGATCTTTAGGCCAGTCATCACCAATTTTCTTATCGATGAGCTTAGACAGCGCAGGGTTACATGCCTTCAACCAGCGACGTGGCGTAATACCATTTGTCACGTTCGTTAGTTTGCCTGGATATAGCTCGTCAAACTCAGGGAATAATGAAGACTTCACCAAGCGAGAGTGCATTTCTGCAACACCGTTTACGGCAAAAGAACCAATTACAGATAAGTGGCCCATGCGAACCATCTTCTCGTTGCCTTCTTCAATGATAGAAAGCTTCGCTTTCATCGCATTGTCACCAGGCCACTTCTTATCAACTTCAGCCATAAAGCGATGATTGATTTCGTAAATGATCTCCAAATGACGAGGTAAGATTTTCTCAATCATTCGTGCAGGCCATTTTTCTAGTGCTTCTGGCAATAATGTATGGTTGGTATAAGCAAACACTTTAGTGCTGATAGCCCATGCTTCATCCCAGCCTAGCTCTGCGCGGTCAACAAGAATACGCATTAACTCTGGAACCGCAATGGCAGGGTGAGTATCGTTTAGCTGAATGACTACCTGATCAGCAAAACGGCTCCAATCATCTCCGTGTGCACGCTTATAACGACGAATAATGTCTTTAAGTGAACAAGAACAGAAGAAGTATTGCTGAATAAGACGCAGCTCTTTACCCGCTTCGGTTTCATCGTTCGGATAAAGGACTTTAGAAATTGTTTCTGCCGATACGTTTTCACGTTGGGCGTCAACATAACCACCTGCATTAAATACATCCCAGTTAAAGTAGTCGGACGCTTCTGACTGCCACAAACGCAATACGTTTACGGTTTTACCTTCGTAACCTACAACTGGGATATCCCACGGTACGCCTTTTACAATAGAACCTGGGTGCCACTCTTTAAGTACTCGGCCATTTTCGCCGTACTTAGTTTCAACGTAGCCGTAAAGCGATACTTCTTGAATTGATTCAGGGCGGCAAATTTCCCATGGGTTGCCATAATCACGCCAGCTGTCTGGACGCTCTATTTGAGCACCACTCTTTATTTCCTGACGGAACAAGCCATGTTCGTAGTGAATACCATACCCAATGGCTGGCAATTCCATAGTAGCAAGAGAGTCGATAAAGCAAGCAGCAAGGCGCCCAAGGCCACCATTACCTAGCGCCATATCAGGCTCTTCTTCTAGAATATCTGAAATTTCCACACCTAGTTCTTTCAATGCGCCACTTGCGACATCAAATAAACCGAAATTTTGAAGGTTGTTTGAAAGTAAACGCCCCATCAAGAATTCAGCAGAAAAATAATGCACGGCACGAGTGTCGTTTAAATAGTGACTCTTCTGTGTCTTACGAAGGCCTTCTAGTACTTGTTCTTGAATAGCGGCACAGGTTGCTTTCCACCAAGCGTGATTGTTTGCTTTGTTTTCGTCGGTGCCTAGTGTGCAGTGCAGATGCTTGATAACAGCAGCTTTAAATGCTGCCTTGTCGATAGCTGGAGAGGGTTGCGTCTTGGTCGCTTTTGCGTTCATTTTGCGTCTCACTCTTAATTAATGGGTGTCTTTCCACCGGAAAAAAGTAATTTAATTACAGAATATCTTAAGAATATGACAGCAATATAGCAGTACTTAAACGATTATGTTGTAAATATTTTGTTAAAATAACAAAAAATCGCATGAATTCGTATGCATTCATGCGATTTTTAACATTATATTTACAAATTAATTTTAAAATAGATTGTTTTTTGTGCTTATTTGATAATTTTTCCTACAAGCAATTCAGCTTCACCAATAAGCTCTTGTAAGTGACTTTCACCTTTAAAGCTCTCAGCGTAGATTTTATAAATTTGTTCGGTACCTGAAGGACGTGCCGCGAACCACCCATTTTCAGTAGATACTTTTACTCCACCGATAGCCGCATTATTGCCCGGCGCGTGAGTTTGAACTGCCGTAATAGATTCACCCGCTAACGTATCACTGGTCACTACCGACGCATCCATTGCTGAAAGTTTTTGCTTTTGCTCAAGCGTAGCTACAACATCCACACGGTTGTATACCGGCGCGTCAAATTGTTCTGTTAGCGCTTGATAATGCTCACCGGGATCTTTCCTCGTTACTGCAAGAATCTCAGCAGCCAATAAACACAAGATAAAACCATCTTTATCGGTAGCCCAAGTACTGCCGTCGCGTTCAAGGAATATACCACCTGCACTTTCTTCACCAGCAAAACCAATTGTGCTGGTTGACAAACCTTCTACAAACCACTTAAAACCTACAGGCATTTCCGCAAGTGGTTTATTTAAGCTTTTGGCTACTCGGTCAATCATACTGCTCGATACAAGCGTTTTACCTATCTTTAAATTCGTAGGCCACTGTGGACGATGCGTATATAAGTAGTTAATTGCTACCGCAAGATAATGGTTAGGGTTCATCAAACCTGCGCTTTTGCACACAATACCGTGACGGTCAAAGTCTGGGTCGTTACCCCACGCTAAGTCAAAATTGTCCTTAAGCTCAATTAGGCCTGCCATCGCATAGGCCGATGAACAATCCATGCGCAATTTACCGTCTTTGTCGCGACGCATAAAACCAAACTGAGGGTCTACTGCATCATTAACTACTGTAATATTTAAGCCGTATTTTTTTGCAATGACTGACCAGTAGCCTACCCCAGCACCACCAAGAGGATCTGTGCCTAACGTCAAGTTCGCCTTTGCAATGGCATCCATATCGATAACGTTCGCTAAATCGTCGATGTAGGGCACCATGAAGTCTTCTTCACGCACTAAACCTCGTTCTGTTGCTTGACGAATGTCTACGCGTTTGACCGCTACATTACCTTCTGCAATTAGCGCATTCGCACGGTCTTGGATTTGCTTGGTAACATCGCTATCAGCTGGACCACCATGCGGAGGATTGTATTTAAAGCCGCCGTCTGATGGTGGGTTATGTGATGGTGTGATGACAACACCATCTGCTTTAATGTCGCTGTTGCGATTATGACGAATAATAGTACGCGAAATAACAGGCGTTGGTGTATAACCCATGCTTTCATTGTCACTGCGCTGAATGACAACATCTACACCATTTGCACAAAGTACTTCTATGGCAGTTATCATGGCAGGTTCAGACAAGGCATGCGTATCCTTTCCAACAAACAGCGGGCCTGTAATCCCTTCCTGTTGGCGATACTCTACAAGCGCTTGGCAAATCGCACTAATGTGCATATCAGTAAACGTATAATTTGACGCAGTCCCTCTGTGACCCGATGTACCAAAAGATACGGCTTGTCCCGGATCACTGATGTCAGGTTTAAAACTGTAATACTGACTGACTAATTGCGCTACATTAATCAGTTGCTCTTTCGCCGCGCTCTGACCCGCTTGCGGATGTAATGCCATGAAAAAATCCTTATTTTAGAAGTCTGATTTATTTACCTTCAGAAGAAAAACGCGCTACTACTGTTTCTACTACATCAGGTCGATAACCTAAGTTACGCAAAACCTGTTCCAGCATATTCGTTTTCTTTGCCGTATTGTTGTTAGTCACAACCCAGTATGGGCTATCTGGAATAGCCTTCGGGTTAGTGCTGCTACCATTTTCCAATAGCGCGGCTTTAGTTGTCGCAAAATACGTACGGTTTTTGCCTTTTATACTCTCCACTTTCGAGAAAGAGTCTGCATTAAGCTTGTGCGCTGCACTTAAAACGAACAGAAATTGATCAACACGCTTGGTAAATGTTCCCAACGCATCTTTTGAGACGGTATCGAGGATGTCGCGCTTGTCATGCTGCTCTGTTGTCTGAACATCATTTGTTGCCGTAGCCGCTTTCTTGTTAGTAGCCGTTGCACGGGCCGTTGATGGTTTCTTTGCAATCGGTTTCTTAGCCGTTGTTTTTGCTGTCGACTTAAGCGCAGGTTTAGTCGCCTTTACCTCAGTAGCGGCGTTACTATTCGTCGCGATTGGCTGTTTAGCAGCAGTCTCATCTAAAGAAGCACTCTCTACGGCTTTGTTACTTTCTTGCGCTAGGCCACTTTCTGGCGCTGCGCTTACTTTTTCAGCAGCTGTGCTTTTCGTTTGAATTGTTGTTGCTGACTCGGCCGTATTTACATTAGACGCTGCACCATCTTCAGGTAACAGTAGGCGTCTTAAAATTTGTGATGCACTTTCACCAATATGCTTAGTCTGGCTGGCGATGAAGGCATATAAATCGTCATCTATCTCAATGCTTTTCATAACTACTTCCTTTTTAAGAGCCACCATTATAGACAACACCGATAGACTACGCAGCACTTAATCTCTGTTGTTTTGGTGTTTTTTAATGCTAAATGATGGCATTGCGCACGCCTGATCTCCCTTTCAACCAAAAGCCCATAAAATCGAAGGTAGTGTCAGACATACCTTTGTATAGATGCAAAAAAGAAAGCCATTTACACGACTTGCTAGTATCAAGTGATATGAACCTTTTGGGATAGCTCGCATTCGACACGTTATGCGCTATATGTATGTGTAGTAATCGAACCGAGAAACAAAAAAATAGTGAACAGTTATGCGGCCTGACATTTTAAAGATACAAAGTGCACTTGGCGAAAAAATCATTGGCAAACCGCACCAATTGCAACTTGCCGTTGCATGCCTGCTTGCTAATGGTCATTTATTAATTGAAGATTTACCTGGCATGGGTAAAACGACTTTGTCTCACGCACTCTCACAAGTGTTTGGCCTTCACTATTCTCGTATACAATTTACCTCTGACCTACTCCCTTCGGACATGCTAGGCGTCAACATTTTCCATAGCCACGAAAGCGACAACGATAAACAATTCAGCTTTCGTCATGGCCCTATATTTAGTCAAGTAGTGTTAGCGGACGAATTAAACAGAGCGAGCCCTAAAACTCAAAGTGCACTACTTGAGGCCATGGAAGAGCGACAAGTCAGTATCGATGGGGTAACCCATGCTTTACCCTCTCCCTTTTTTGTCATTGCCACACAAAACCCCAGCTACCAGTCTGGTACCTATCCACTTCCAGAGTCACAGCTTGACCGCTTTTTTATGCGCATTTCGCTTGGCTATCCTGCGTGGGAAGCTGAAAAGGCCATGTTGCTGCAAAAGGACATGAATGCACAGCTCCCTCAAATCATATCTGAGCATGCTTTGCTGGATATGCAAAACGCTGTTAGTAAAGTACACACAAGTGAAGCTGTAATTCACTATATTTTGAGTTTGGTCAGCGAGAGTAGAAACAGTGGAACTTACCCCAACCCGCTCTCGCCACGAGCCAGTCGCGCTCTTTTACAGGGTGCGCGCGCTTGGGCATTTATTAACGCAAGAGATTTTGTTACACCTGAAGACGTTCAAGCGGTATTCATCGCCATCACTGCACATCGATTGACTGCTTCAGATCCTCATCAAAGCGCCAGTACAATGCAAAACCAACATGCCACGGGTGAAGCGTTGAGCCAACAATTGCTAGACAGCGTTGACCCCCTTGCAGCTTAAGGACCGACAAACAATACCATTTCATTGATAGAGAACGTCTTGTGTTAAAAAGCACTATTTTACATTGGTTAACACAGCGTTATAGAGAACGTTGGCTGCGGTGGTTGGACACTCGGATACCAGCCAATGACACTGTGCATATGACCTTGGACACCATATTCGTCCTACCTACCGGTTTTGGTTGGTCATTTATCATAATGGCATGTTGCCTATTTTTACTTGGCACCAATTATCAAAATAACCTCATGTTAATCCTGTGTTATTTAATGTTGGCCATCATGCTGTTAACACTCTTCTACAGTCATCAAAACTTCGCAAGGCTTGCATTTAAAGCGAAGCGTATTGACGGATTTCATTGTAATGAAACAGGTGAAGTTGTGCTGCACGTAGTCACTCACCCAACGCGTAAAAACAAACGTGCCAGTGGGGTTGTGAGACTATCGTGGTTGAGCCCAGTAAGAAAGGGGCAACAAAAACAATTCGCCTCTGACACGAAGTTAATCGAATATGCGTTAGATAATGAATATGAACATCCTTCTCAGGTCATTGATACCTTGCGCGTCCCTATTTCAATTCGCAGCAGAGGAAGACATAAGCTACCACGCTTGACTATTGCCTGTGACTTTCCTTTGGGGCTCTATAAATGTTGGACGCACATTGACCTCAACAAGTGGTGCATGGTTTACCCAAAACCAATAGAGGGGCGCGTCAACTTATTAGGCTTAAACGACAGTAATGAATACAATGCTACAACTCGCTCAAACACAAGCGCTGATGACTTCTACGCGTTGACAGATTACGAGCTAGGACAACCTCTTAATCGGGTAGCGTGGAAACAAGTTGCCAAGAATGGCAATTGGGTCGTGAAGCAATTTAGTACATCGGACAGTCAGATTCAGGTAATAACGATACCGCCAAGTTTTAATACAGAAGAAGCGGTTTCCATTTTAACGTGGCACGTTCTGGCATTGTATAACCAACAAGCCGTTTATGGACTATCTTATCGCGGCATAGATATCTCACCCGATGCAGGTCAATCTCATCTTATAAAATGTTTAGAAGCACTTGCTGTTGTAGATAACAAACTGACATTTAAAAGTGATACAACGGTAAATAAGATAACTGATACCGCGCCTACAGTACCCCAAAAAGTAAAACACGCTAAAAAGGCCGCTTCATGAAAACAGTGCTAAACGCCTTTTCGTTCTCACCTACTCATAACCCCATAATACTATTGTGTGTAGCGTACGGCGTACTACTTTTCACCCTAAAAGGTGCGTTGATGCTGTGGGTTTTAGTGCTAGGTGTATGTGCCTGTATAGTACGTATTGTTGCACTTAAGCAGCCACATAGCTTACCCAAAGTGCGAACCGTAAATTTGCTGGCGGTTCTTGCTGTTTTTGCGCTAGCCTGGTTTGGTCTATCAATAGGACTACTTGATAGCATGATCAATTTATTGGTCATTGCCTGTGCACTCAAGCTTATGTTGGTCGAGAAAAAAAGAGACTTTCATCTACTTATTTGTACATGTTTATTTCTTATTGGCTGCGGTTTTATTTCTGCGCTAAGTATATTAGCGTGGTTAGGGTATTTGGGCATTCTAATACTATTGCTTTTAGCAACCGCCCTATACCACGGCCCAAATGTTTCGGTAAAACACACCACTAAATTTATCATAACGTTAGTTTTGCAGGGCTTGCCAATTGCATTTTTACTGTTCTTGGTTTTACCTCAGTTGCCTCCTTTGTGGCAAATGCCTACGTCAAAGTCATCACAAACAGGCCTGTCTGAATCGGTAACGCCTGGTGATATCGCCTCTTTAGCAAAATCATCCGATCTCGCATTTACAGCAACCTTTGAATCGACGTCAGATGTCCCTTTGATGGCTACTCGTTACTGGCGCGCCATGGTAATGGAAGACTTTGATGGGAAAACCTGGTCTATCAGCAATAAACGGCGCTTGGCGGAAAGACAACTCTATTTAATGAATAAACCTTCGCCGCTAACCCTTATGCAGACGCAAAACGGTGAAAATAGTATTTCGTATGAAATGATTGTTGAGCCTACGCACCAAACGTGGCTTTTTGGTTTAGAAGTATCAGTGCCCAACAATGCACTTAACGCAGTTGAAGTACGCGAACTGTTTGACCATACCTTAAGAGCAACTGTCCCCGTGGCGAGCAAAAAAGTATTTCATTTACGTTATTTGCCAGATCAACCAGTGATAAATAGCATTGCTGGCTTTGAGAGAAATCTCAACCTCGCACTTGAAACCACGAATAACCCACGTACTCAAGCATGGGCAAAAAACCTTGTAGCGAAGTTTGAAACGCCGCAAGAAGTTGCGCAAGCCATTATGCAGCACTTCGCCAACCAATCGTTTCGTTACACCCTTGAACCTAATGCTATGCCAGATGACCCCATTGACACTTTTTTGTTTGACGAAAAATCGGGTTTTTGCGCTCACTATGCAGGTGCAATGACCTACGCCCTCCGCGCAGCCGGCATTCCAGCACGCATGGTTACAGGTTACCACGGCGGCGAGGCACTTAATGACAACGTACTCCAAATTCGCCAATATGACGCCCATGCGTGGGTTGAAGCTTTGGTGGGTGAACAATGGGTTCGCTTCGATCCTACCAGTATGGTGGCACCGTCTCGTTTAGCTTATGGACTAGAACAAGCTTTACTCGATTTTGGTGAGCAGCGTGAGAAAGGGCTGCTAGGTAATTTGGGGCAGGCTGAATTATTTTCCCAGATCCAAGGGTGGTTGCGGCAGTTAGACTACACGTGGAGCAAATGGATTTTGGGCTTTGATGCCACTTCACAAAGCGATATGTTAGAAAGGCTGCTCGGGGAGCTTAGTACAAAGAAAATGACCATAGTATTTTTAAGCCTGATTGGCATAATTGGCGTCATTTTACTGGTGTATTTTTTCCCTGTTACCCTTGTGCCCTCACTTGCGCCATACCAGCGCTATTACGTTAAGTCATTAGCATTAATTGAAAAGCACACCAACACCAAACGAGGCAACGATAGTCCAAGCCACTACACACAAAAAGTAGCCGCTCAGCTTAATACAACCGCAAACAGTATTATTAATGACTTACATAGGTTGTATACCCAACTGTGCTATCAAGAGCAGGCCGATGAAAAAATGACCAGCATTAAAATGAAGCAAGGATATAAACGACTAAAGCGCTCACTCAACTAAGGTTTTCACATAGATAAAGTTCTCACATAAATAGTGCGGCACTATCCAATTTTGGTGCATCTGAACCAAACTATTTCTCATTTCTGCGCATTCAGAAGTAACATAAAAACAGAAATATTGCTGAATATTCAGAGCGATACGGAAAGTCATTTCAGACTGGCACTCTTCTCGCTTTACACTTCTTGCGATAACGTTATCGAGCGGATTAGATTTACAGTTACACAGTGATAGCGCGGTACTTTTTAAGCTCTAAGATGCTATCGAACGTGCCATAACAATTTAAATGATTTGGACAAAGGCGTCCCCAATTCTTTTGCGAAAGAGAATTGCGGACGCCTTTTTTTGATCATTTAAACCCTTTGGCCTCTTAATTTAATTACTTAAACAAAAGGTGAACCCATGGCTTATCTATTACCTGCTGAATTTGCTACCAAGATGGTAGATGCCGGCGAAGCTAAAATATATATGTCCACTCGTGACACATTAATTCGTGCCTATATGGCGGGTGCTATATTGGCGTTGGCGGCGGTCTTTGCAGTCACTATCGCAGTGCAAACTGGTGTTTTCCTGCTAGGCGCCGTACTCTTCCCTGTTGGCTTTTGCATGCTATACCTAATGGGTTTTGACCTGTTAACCGGTGTTTTTGTGCTGACACCTTTAGCATGGCTGGCTAACAGACCAGGCGTTACGCCAAAGCAGATCTTGCGTAACTGGGGATTAGTATTTTTAGGTAATTTTGGTGGTGCGCTTACCGTAGCCTTTATGATGTCGTTTATCTTTACTATGGGATACAACGTTGATGGAGGTGCCATTGCAACAAAGGTAGCGAGCATTGGAGAAGCGAGAACTCTCGGTTACGCAGAACACGGCGCCGCAGGTTGGATCACCATTTTCATCCGCGGCATGCTGTGTAATTGGATGGTGTCTCTTGGCGTGGTCGGCGCGATGATTTCAACCCATGTAAGTGGCAAAGTGTTGGCAATGTGGATGCCAATCATGCTGTTCTTTTTCATGGGGTTCGAACACTCAGTGGTTAATATGTTCTTATTCCCCTTTGGCCTCATTATGGGTGGTGATTTCTCTATTATGGATTATTTCATCTGGAACGAAATCCCAACGGCGCTAGGTAACCTAGTAGGTGGTTTAGCCTTCACGGGTCTAACACTGTATACCACTCACGTAAAAACGTTGCCCAAACGCAAAATTCCTGTAAATAGCGCAGCTGCATCTGAAACACTGCCCATTTAACAATGCGCATGCGCGGCTTTTATGAATGATTTAATTCAACAGAAGTCGCGCAGCTTAAAGCAATTGGGGTTATTGTTTTACTGTGAGAGCTTAGCGATATGAATGCACCACTGAATCAACCTAGTCATTCAAGAGCATCGACGCACATTGAGCTAAGCGCATATTCTACCAAAGGAATAAAGCGCGTTAATCAAGATGCATTCAGTTACTGCATAGCAAAACCGCATAGCCGTTCATCTAATTTTCGTCATGAGCGAGCCAGTTTTTTTCTCATTGCCGATGGCATAAGCAGTAGTACAGTGAGTCAAGTTGCCAGTGACTTCGCCACTTCACATTTCACCAAAATGTTCAATCTTGCCCCTGAAGTTTGGGACATTGAACAAACAGCAAAAGCACTCATTATCGAAATAAACGCATTGCTCTGGGCGAGAAACCAACAAAGTGCGTTTTGTTACACCCCGGAAAAAGGTTATGTGTGCACTTTTTCTGCTGTAGTCATTGTTGACAATACGCTTCACATTTTTCACGTTGGTGATTGTGAAGTGCAAATCGCTACATCGTTAGTCTGCAAAACCCTTACTCGAGGGCATCGACAGCCTAGTACAGAGTCGCCTGACCATAGTTATCTAGCAAACGCGCTGGGCATTTCTTCGCAGATTGCGATTGACTATAGTAAGTTGACGTTATCGGAACGCAGTAGCATTGCACTAAGTAGTGATGGTGTCTTTGAATTTACAAGTATTTCAGATGCGTTAAGAGAGGCGCAAACCTTTCAATCATTGCCCGACGAATTCGCCAAGCAACATGTAAATCGCGCGCTTGATAGTGGTAGTGATGACAATGCAACGTTATTGGTAATTACCGTCACTCCCAATTTTGTATCTACGCCGGACACTTTATTCGCGCCTCAAAGTGACCAAGCCTTACACCTCACTATTGGCGATAGCGTTGACGGGCTTATAGTAAAAAGGCAGCTTTATACATCGGCTCGCAGCCACGTTTATCTGGCGACATCAGCGCTAGGTAATAAGGAAAATGAAACCTCTGGTCGCCACCAGCTCGTGCTAAAAACACTTGCGACAGACTTCATTACTACTGACAAACCCACAACGTTAGACTGTACACTACTTCCTAATATCGAAAGTTGGTTTGCCAGACGGATAGATTGCCCTCATATCATTAAGCATCCGCTGTATGTTGAACTGGGCTTTTCTAATCCTCCATCTAAGCAATATTGTCTAAGTCAGTACGTAGAAGGCCAAACGCTTGCGCAATGGATGATGGATAATGAGGCGCCAAGCCTTGAACAGGTGAGAAGTATAATCGAGCAAGTTGCTACAGGCCTTCAGTCCATGCATCGACAAGGCATTGTGCACCGTGATATTCGTCCAGAGAATATTATTATCAACCCAGAAGGCCATTGCACACTTATCGACCTCGGTGCAGCCTGCCTATTACAAGCCCCGTCTCTTTATCATAGGCAAGGCATTCCTGGCACAGCACTCTATGCTGCTCCCGAGTATTTTTTGGGTGAAGCGGGCTCAGTACAGTCTGATCAATATTCACTCGCGGTGCTTTGCTACGTAATGCTTTGTGGCCGCTATCCGTACAATAACAAGGTTGCCCATGGCAATACCTATGCAGCCCAATACAAATTGAAGTACCAAAGTGTGCTAGACGCACAGCGCCCTATTCCTAATTGGGTCGATATGACACTTCGCCGCGCGTTGCACATCAACCCTACGAAACGCTTTGCTGCACTATCAGAATTTGTTCATGCCCTTCGCTACCCCACCGTTAATCAACAGTCTCAACCTGTGCCATTAGTAAGGCGTAGCCCATTAGCGTTTTATCAGGCCCTTTCACTTGCACTTGTAATAAGCAACTTAATTACGCTTGTTCTTATTTATTCAACTTAACAGAGGAATCAACATGATTACATCTCGCACTCAAGTTACAGACATGATCCAGTCGTCAAAAATTTTAAAAGGTATTTCATGGCGACAAATCGCTGAAGTTATTGGCCAATCTAAAGAGTGGAGTACCGCAGCATGTTTGGGCCAAATGGCCATGACCAAACAACAAGCTGAAAACGTCGGTTCACTACTCGAACTCAGTGATGAAGCCATTGCATGGTTGCAAATTGTCCCCTACAAAGGCTCACTCCCGACTGAAGTACCAACCGACCCACTTATTTACCGTTGGTATGAGTTGGTAAGTGTGTACGGTACAACACTTAAAGAACTCATCCATGAGGAATTTGGTGATGGCATTATGAGCGCCATCGACTTTTCTATGGACTTACAACGTGAAAACGACCCTAAAGGCGACAGAGTTAGCGTTGTTATGTCAGGTAAGTTTTTGCCCTACAAAATGTATTAATCGTATTTCAGATGGTCGGTAAATAACTTACCGACCACTAATGATAAACCTTCACCTTCCATTCACCTTACCCACTTTACCCTTTCTCGCATACACAGTTCGTTTTTTAACTTTACGTAAGAGAGGGATATATGAACAAGACAATATTATCGCGACTTGGATTGTCACTATTAGCCGCATCAGTCATTACAGGTTGTGGTTCAAGCAACGATCCAATTAACACCAATCCTACAGCATCGCTCGAAGATCCCATTTCTGAGGAATATCAGGGGAATTGGATTGCACCTGGCTATGGTCTTAGCATTGCAATAGGTAACGATTCAACGGCAATTTATCAATATACCAGCGACTACTGTTTTGTTATGGGCATAGAAACTGAAGTTGACACCCTGTCTCTTGAGCGACTTTTGAGAAAAACGGACAGTGCAAATACACTTGAATGGTATTCAGGTACCGGGACGGATACTTTTGGCCCTCCTGGCTATCGGTTTAATAAAGCCGACGCATTGCCGCAAGCATGTGAAACAGGCCCAATCACCATTGATGAGAATTACGAAAGTAGTTTCGATAGCGTAGAGCTATTTGCTATGTACACCCAGATCTTTGAAGAATATTACGTAGATTTCGAACGTATGGGTGTTAATTGGTCCGATGTTGTTCAAACGACAGGTGCTGAGTTAACAACAAATTCAAATAGTGAAGCGCTGTTCGCGGCAATGGCTTACGCCCTTGAACCACTAGCCGACGGTCATAACTATGTGATTTCGCCACAAGGGTTAGAATACAAAGTTACCACCAAGCAAACTATGCTTGAACGTCTTGTTGAAGAGTTCGCAAATGACAATAGCTTAAGCTATCCCATTTCTGGCGATGACGTTACCACTGCACTATTGGCACAGCTTGAAAGCTACATTTTGAATAATTTAACACTGCAGTGGCAAATTGTGGCTAACTACGCACAAGACTCAAGTGATGTTAAGTCTACTGAAAACGATGCCATCCGATGGTTTCAAAACGAAGGATTAGGGTATCTTTTTATTGGCTCTATGCACGGATTTTCTGAAAGTACCGATGACGAGCTCACCTTTAATCGCAATACACTTGCAGCTGTAGATGCGGCATTAGATGAAGCCCTAACCGATCTCAAAGATGTTGAAGGTCTAATCATTGATGTGAGAACCAATGACGGTGGATTCGATTATGTTAGCATGGCTATCGCCAGTCGTTTTGCTCAAGAAGAGTTTCACGCATTTAGCAAACAAGCTCGTGATGGCAATAATAGGACTGAACTATTGGACATCAATATAGCGCCCCGCTCAGAGATTAGTTACCTTGGACCTATTGTTGTTTTAACCAGTGCTAGTACGGTATCGGCAGCAGAAACGTTTACGATGATTATGGACGAAATGCCAAACGTTACACTTATTGGTGAAGCGACACATGGTGCATTTTCAAACGTATTGGAGTGGACGCTTCCCAACGGTTTCAGTATCGGTATGTCAAATGAGTTTTACCTTACAGCTGACGGCGTATGGTACGAAGGAACGGGCATTCCGGTTGATATCGAGGTCCCATTCTTTACGCGTGAACAGCGCGAACAAGGTGTTGATTTAGGTATCGAAACTGCCGCGACGCATTTGCTTAACTAAGTAATGTCTGCTATATCGCCGCTTTGTGTACCATCTTCATAAAGTGGCGCTTTAACCCCAACGCTTGATTGCATCAAGTGAATCATAAGGTAGGGAATTAAAGGCAATTTTAGCGTCAGGCGCCTTGGCATGCACAATGTTTATTACCTGTTCAAACAATAGGAAATGGTCTGGGTCCGTCCTAACACCTGCGCCAATTAAAACGATATCAGGCTTTTCCTTTGCTAATGCCTCTTCCACCTGCTGCACAGCGGTCTCACCTTGGTCGGTTAAACACCACAATGAGTCATAGCCATTATTATTCAGTTCGCTCACCACTTGCTCGAAAGCCACGTCGAGTTTTTCCTTGGATAACTGAGGCCATTTTTCATAGTTCACACTGTCAGACCGCAGTCCAATCAACAAAACTTTCTTAGGCATCGATGTGCTTCCTCTGTTTAACGTTCGCCAATACTCTTTCATTGTAGACTAAAACGATTAACACCTGAGCATTTGCTCTTAATGGCACAACGTATTGTTGTGACAGGCACAAAAAAGCCGGTCATTAAGACCGGCTTTTAAATTTCGAAGCTGTTAGTTAACTAACAGTCACGCAAGCGTCAATTACTTAGCTGCTTTACGTGCTTTTGCTTCTTCAATTACTTTGTCAGCTACGTTCTGAGGACATGCTGAGTAGTGGCTGAATTCCATAGAGAACTGACCACGACCAGATGTAATAGTACGTAAGTGACCGATGTAACCAAACATCTCAGATAGAGGTACGTCAGCCTTGATGCGAACGCCAGTAGCGCCAGCTTCTTGGTCTTTGATCATACCACGACGACGGTTAAGGTCACCGATTACGTCACCAACGTTGTCTTCTGGGCTGAACACGTCAACTTTCATTACAGGCTCAAGAATTTGAGGGCCCGCTTTTGGCATTGACTGACGGAATGCACCTTTCGCTGCAATTTCGAACGCGATTGCTGATGAGTCCACTGCGTGGAAACCACCGTCGAATAGTTCAACTTCAACGTCTAGTACTGGGTAACCAGCTAGAGGACCTACTTCCATCATACCTGCGAAACCTTTTTCGATTGCAGGGAAGAATTCTTTAGGTACGTTACCGCCCACAACAGTAGATGTGAACTTGAAGCCAGAGTTAGTTTCGCCCGGACGGATGCGGTAGTCAATCTTACCGAACTGACCAGAACCACCAGACTGCTTCTTGTGCGTGTAGCTGTCTTCAACCGCCTGCGTGATAGTTTCACGGTAAGCAACCTGAGGCTGACCAACTTCTAGCTCAACGCCGTATGTACGCTTCAAGATATCAACTTTGATGTCTAGGTGAAGCTCACCCATACCTTTAAGGATGGTTTCGCCTGAATCTTCGTCAGTTTCAACTTGGAAAGATGGATCTTCTGCTACTAGTTTACCGATAGCGATAGACATCTTTTCGTTAGCGCCTTTGTCTTTTGGCTTAACAGCAATCGAGATTACTGGCTCAGGGAAGATCATTGGCTCTAGTGTACAAGGGTGCTTAGGATCACATAGTGTGTGACCAGTTTGAACGTTCTTCATACCAACAACAGCTAGGATGTCACCTGCTTGTGCTGAAGTAAGTTCAGTACGTTCGTCAGCGTGCATCTCAACCATACGGCCGATACGCTCAGTCTTACCAGTTGCACTGTTAAGAATAGTGTCGCCTTTGTTAAGTTTACCAGAGTAAATACGGATAAACGTTAGGGCACCGAAACGGTCGTCCATGATTTTGAACGCAAGTGCACGGAACGGCTCGTCAACAGATACTGTTGCAACTTCACCTGTAGGCTCACCAGTTTCTTCGTCAGTTAACTCTTGTGGGTCAACTTCTGTTGGAGAAGGTAGGAAATCTACAACCGCATCAAGTACTAGCTGAATACCTTTGTTCTTAAATGCAGAACCACAGTATGTTGGGAAGAAAGACATATCGCGAGTACCTTTACGGATACAACGCTTGATGTCTTCTAGAGACGGCTCTTCACCATCCATGTAAGCCATCATTAGGTCGTCGTCTTGCTCAACAGCAGTTTCGATTAGTTGCTCACGGTACTCGTTAGCCTTTTCAACCATATCTGCTGGAATATCTACAACTTCGTAGTTCTCAGGAAGACCTGAATCGTCCCAAATGTACGCTTTCATGTCTAGAAGGTTAACAACACCTTTGAAGTCGTCTTCGATACCGATTGGAAGTGTCATTACTAGTGGGTTAGCAGCAAGTACTTTCTTAACTTGGCCAACAACACGGTAGAAGTCTGCACCCATACGGTCTAGTTTGTTTACGAAGATTACACGTGCAACTTCTGATTCGTTAGCATAACGCCAGTTAGTTTCTGACTGAGGTTCAACACCGCCAGAACCACAGAATACACCGATACCGCCGTCTAGTACTTTCAGTGAACGATATACTTCAACTGTAAAGTCAACGTGTCCCGGAGTATCGATGATGTTCATGCGATGATCTTTCCAGAAACAGGTAGTAGCCGCTGACTGGATAGTAATACCACGCTCAGCTTCCTGCTCCATGAAGTCAGTAGTTGATTCACCATCGTGAACCTCACCAGTTTTATGGATTTTACCAGTAAGCTTCAAGATACGTTCTGTTGTGGTAGTTTTACCCGCGTCTACGTGGGCGAAAATACCAATGTTTCTGTAATGAGATAAGTCTGACATTAGTTCACTTTCATTGGTTCAGAGTAAAAAAACGGCCGGATTATAAAGGATTTTTGTACCAGATTTACACCTTTTTTAGCATAAACCTCAAATTCGTTTGCCAAAATCCGCACCACCATCAATTCTTTTCTATAAGTATCAATAACTTAAAAATATTATGACACTTTTTGAAAAATAACAAAATCACACCTCATCTTTTGAAGTGCGAACAATTGTTACTGTAACTTCATCTCTGTCGTGGTAGAGATGCCTCACCTTTACCGCAAATGCATCTTCTAACGCATTTAAACGGCTTTTTAGCAACGTCATGGCTTCAACCACAGTTTCATAACGTTGTTTCATAGGTAGCTTTAAGTTGAAAATCGCATGCGTTGCCCAGTGTTTAACCAGCCAGTCACCCATCAACTTTGCTACCCTATCGGGTTGCTCTATCATATCACATACAAGCAAATCTACACGACCAAATTGTGGTCGATATGTAAATCCGTCTGCGGCATGATGCTCAACTAACCCTGTACTCATTAAACTGTCTGCTACAAGGCCATTATCAATGGCCTCTACATACATTCCACGCTTAACGAGTTGATATGTCCACCCGCCCGGGCATGCTCCTAAATCAACCGCTCGACCGCCCGTTCGAAGCACTTGCTCCTGCTGTTTTGCGCTTAGCATATTCACTAATGCGTCTTCGAGTTTTAGCGTCGAACGACTTGGCGCATCGCTTGGGAATTTTAGACGACAAATCCCCAAATGATCGGCACTTGCGTAATTGGGCAATGTATAGCCAATATGGCAAATTTCAAATGACTCAAAGAAAATATGTAGTTTGGGCTTTCCTGCGTTTTCTTTCGCGCTAAGCCAATTAGCTTTTCTAAGCGCCTGTCGCAATGGAACGGTAAACTTTCGACAGAACTTTGCCAGGGTCTTACCTTCTTCGGTATCAGGATATTCAACATCGACTGCGCCAAACAGTGGAAACGGTTTTTCTATATTGTTTAGCGTCTCTAATACCTGCCCTACACGGTCTTCTTTTTCAATGTCTGCCATACTGGCAAACACTGCAACAAGTTGTCGGGGAAAAATGCTTTCGCTAACCGCGAACTGACTCACTGTGTCCTCTAGCTGGGCGGCATCGTATAAATGATAATGAACAAAGCCACTATTTTTTTTCGATACTGGGTATCCAAAGCATCCAGCTTCACCATAACGCGTTGTTAATTCGTTGGCGGTGTCATTTTCATAACCCGGCCTACAATACGCTAAAATACTAGTTGTCATTACTTACCTTAATGGCGCGCTGGCCACGTATTAGAGAAAAAGCAAGCACTGCCCACCCAACAATGAAGAACAGGCCGCCCAAAGGTGTTACCGGCCCAAACCATTTTATGCCAGTGAGTGCCAACGCATATAAACTTCCCGAAAACAAAATGCAGCCCACCACGAAACACATCGCTGCGCGGTTAAGCCATTTAACTTCTGCATACGTGGATAAAACTGGCAGTATTAGGATAGCAAGGCCATGATACATTTGATAACGAACGCCAATCTCAAAAGTATTTAGCATCTGAGCAGATAAAAGGCTTTTTAGTCCGTGAGCCCCAAATGCGCCAAGCATAACACTTGTTCCGGCAAATATAGCGCCAGCTGCAAGCAGCATGGGAGCCATGGACGATGTATTGTAATTTGTTGAACTCATTTGACACTCTTTTAGCGCTAAATGCTAACGTTTACTCGGTAGCGATTAATGTTGTAAGGCGATGACAGCGTTAATGTTAAATCGTATTTTTGATAAAGGCTTCTATCAGCGTTGAAGCACGCTCAATGTGTTCTTGATGTGTTTTTCCACTGGCCTTTCGCGGTTTTAGACTATGGTCGCCGTCAACAAGAAACTCACAATGAATCGATGATGAAAGCGTATACGCTTCTACTTCGTTTTGTGTACCAAATGTGTCGCGCTCTCCTTGCACAATCAGTATGGGTTTGGTGATTGTTTCGAGGTGCTCTGTTCTTGTCTTTTCAGGTTTTCCTGGCGGATGAAAAGGATAACCAAGAATTGTCGCACCTTTTACGCTCTCTATGTTGTCTATCAACATTGTCGCCATTCTCCCACCCATCGACTTGCCACCGATAAAAGTAGGCAGTGATTGACGCGACTGAGAAACGTGATCAATAACTTCTGAAAAATGCGCGAGCAGCTTTTCAGCTTTGTCCGGCGGGCGGCGTTTCCCTGTTTCTTTAATAACTTGCATATAGGGGAAGTTAAACAAAACAACCTCGATACTAAGTGCATTTAACGCTTGTACCACTGTTTGCATAAACTCATGCTCTTTGCCCGCACCTGCACCATGAGCCAATATAAGCCTAGCCACTGGGTTGGAGCCACTGTGCACTTCAATATCAAACATCGTCTTGCTCTTCCTCGACTAACGCTAATATCCAATCTCTAAAGGCAGCAATTTTACCTAACTCTGCTTGTGATTCCTCGCACACTAAATAGAAAGCATCTCTACTTTCTACACGCTCCTCAAATGGCATCACGAGTCGCCCTGCTTCAATCTCAGGACGCGCAAGCACAGTGTTGCCCAAGGCAATACCCTGCCCCAGTGCGGCAGCTTGAAGCACTAACATTGAGTGACTAAATACCGGCCCCTGATTTACATTCACGCCCACAACGCCGACCGTTTTAAGCCAGTTTTTCCACGCTGCCCGACTAAGATCGTGAAGCAATACATGATGACGTAAATCAGATAAATCATTTAGCGGTTTTGGTCCTTGGAACAACAAAGGCGAGCACAAAGGCGTAAGAAACTCTCGATGTAACTGGTCGGCTTGCAACCCCGCCCATCGCCCTTTTCCGTAATAAATGGCAACATCCACGTCGTCTTCTAAAAAGCCTTCGTCAAAATCGACCGCTTTAATTCGAACATCGATATCTGGGTGCGCAAGACTAAATTTATGAATACGAGGTACCAGCCATTGGCTTGCAAAGCTCGGTGGCATCGCCACGGTAATTGCGCCTTTGCTCCCCTTTGCTAATAACCGCTCTGTCGCTTCTTGGAGATGCTTAAATATATCTTTAAGCTCCAAAAAATACGCCTGTCCTTCTTCAGTCAGCAGCAAAGTTCGATTTCGACGAAGAAACAACTTCATCGATAAAAAATCTTCTAACGCTTTTATCTGGTGACTCACCGCAGCTTGAGTCACAAAAAGCTCATCGGCGGCTTTTGTAAAACTCAAGTGTCTCGCTGCTGCCTCAAAGGCCTTGAGCGCATTTAAGGGGGGTAAACGTCGATGCATATAAACTTTTCAACCCAGTGTGACCAAAGCATGACAAAAGCATTAGTTTTTCTAATGACCACCCATACTTTAACTCGTTTTATTTTTAACCCAATACTGACTACTATTTACCCGAAATTTAAAAAGAACTTTGAATTTCAGCGTTTTATACAGCCTATTTGTTAATCATTTTAACAAAAGGCAACATATTTTTAATTATTTTTATTAGGTGTGAAAATGAAAAAACTACTACTAGCTAGCGTGTCTGTAATGGCATTCGCAAGTGCCGCTGCAAATGCTAACGCACAACCAGAAAAGATCAATCTTCAATCATTAATTAACACTGCAATGACCAGCGTTAAAATGGCAGATGTACTGCCTGAAAATGACGCACACATTCTTGTAAGAAAGCAGTCAAAAGCAATTTTGGCAGAAGCTGTGCAGATAAAACTGCATGAAAATCTAATTGCTATGAGCAAACGTGAAGAGCGCGTGACCGTCGCAGAAAGCGAATAAGCCACTCTCACACCTGATACGCATGCCGGTGCACACACCGGCATACGCCATCAACCTTACAAGATAACTAACGTCACTTATCGCTTAGGTATTACTGGTATCTAACGCATCAAAGCCTTTTACAAGTTCATCTAACGCTTTCATTTGCTGTAAATAAGGCTCTAGCTTAGCCAACGGCAATGCACACGGTCCATCGCATTTTGCCTCGTCTGGATTTGGATGTGCTTCAATAAACAAACCTGCAAGGCCAAGTGCCATGCCACTTCTAGCTAATTGCGCAGCCTGTGCTCGACGTCCGTCAGCTGATGTTGCACGCCCACCAGGCATTTGTAATGCGTGAGTTGCATCAAATATAACTGGCGCATATTCCTTCATCGCGTCCATGCCCAGCATGTCTACCACAAGGTTGTTATACCCAAAGCAACTACCGCGCTCGCATAAAATAACATTGTCGTTACCCGCTTCGCTTAGCTTGCCCATTATATGTCGCATCTCATGAGGGGCTAAAAACTGAGGTTTCTTAACATTAATTACATTACCGGTTTTCGCCATAGCTACCACCAAGTCTGTTTGACGTGCTAAGAAAGCCGGAAGCTGAATAACGTCTACCACTTCTGCCACAGGGGCTGCTTGATGGGGCTCATGAACGTCAGTAATTAACGGGACGTTAAACGTCGACTTAATTTCTTCGAAAATGCGCAAGCCTTCTTCCATTCCTGGTCCGCGATAAGAAGTTACCGAAGAACGATTCGCTTTGTCGAAAGACGCTTTAAATACATAAGGAATATTAAGCTTCTGCGTAACTTCAACATAATGTTCTGCAATACGCATTGCTAAGTCTCTCGACTCTAAAACATTCATTCCGCCAAACAATACAAAAGGAAGATGGTTCGCGACTTCAACGTCACCAACGCGAATAATCTGTTGAGATTCAGACATGTTTATATCCAATATTAACTAAAAGAGTGGTTGCTTGGTAACTGCCACCATCGCTGTCGCCATAAGCACAGCTAACGCAGCAACAAAAAAGCCCCAACGTGCGACAGAGGTCTTGGCTTTCTTTAGCGCAAATAGGCCGAACACAATATAAAGAACAACGCCTATGACTTTGAATGTTAGCCATGCATTAACCAAGGGGTATTGAGATAGAATAACACAAAGCCAAATTGCACTTGCAAGTAATACTGTATCGATAATGTGGGGCAGAATTTTCACCCATTTTTTGGTGAGCGCATTTGCATCAAACTGTGACCAAATAAATCTAAAAACGAAAAAAAGGATACTTAGTGCAATAGCCGTCAAATGAAGATGTTTTGCCATCATGTACATGGTCAATGTCTCGCTTATTGTTGTTATGGTTGTAAAAAAATACAGGTGCAAAAGCACCTGTAATTATCGTTGATTTAATTCGAAAAGTGTTACGCTTTTATGTGATATTCATACTAAATGCCCAAATATCAATCACAACAGCTTCGCTGAATTATTTTGTCTCATCAGGGTATTGCGCCTGAATCGCTAAAAATGCAGGTAAGTCGCTTAAAAGCAAAGACACTAACTCAGGGTCGAAATGCTTCCCACTTTCTTCGCGGATCACCGCTTCCACTTTATCGATAGTCCATGCTGGCTTGTACGGACGTTCGTTAATCAATGCATCAAACACGTCGACAAGCGTTGCTATGCGGCTTTCGATTTGAATGCCATCTTGCGCTTTACCATCAGGATAACCGCGTCCATCCCAGCGCTCATGATGCTCTTTGGCCAATGTTGCAGCTAACTGAATAGTGGGTCGACTTGAATTCTTCAGTATTTGGTAACCGAACTCGGCGTGTTTGCGAATTTCAAAAATCTCATCTTCAGTGAGTGGCGTAGATTTGTGCAAAATCGATTTTGGCACAAAAGAGGTACCGATATCATGAAGAGGAATGGCGAGTTTAAGCGCGTTAACATCTTTTTCTTTTAGCCCTGCTTTTTGCGCAAGCAGTACTGACATCTCAATCATGCGCTTGATGTGATTTGATGACTCGTTTTCGTGCTCAAGCACCTTACCAAGTCGCTCAATAATTTCACGCTGAGTTGCTTCGACATCTACCGTTTTAAGTACATTATCAAACGCGAGTTGCACACTATCAGAAAAGCGCTTTACAAGGTGTCTATCGCTCTCGCCAATTCTTCTAGGTAAACCAGAAAGATATAACAACGCCCCTTTATGCGACTTGCTATTACAATAGGCTACGACATGGTCTTCAGCGTAAACTATTTGTTTTTCGCGCATAGCTTTGGCGCACAAAGCGTATTCTTGGGGGCTAATTGCTTCTTTTAGCGCTACACCTTCCTTACTTGCATACTCGCCGTTGCCAGCAAAAACATAGAGCTCGTCTTTACCCATTGAGGATTTGACATTGCTTGGTGAATTAACCGTGTTTAACGTTCGTGACGTTGTCGCTACCGCGGTCGTTATGTAGGCTGCATCTTTAGAGCACCCTAATATTGAGGCTAACTGCTGGATGATACCCTGCATAAATTTTTCAAGGGAACGAGACGAAAACAAGTCGACCGAGGCGTCAATTATCTTTTCTAAACCGCGTCGGTTTTCTTCGATAACGATAATGTCTCTGTAGGAGCGTAACGCAGCGATGATAACGGTAAACAGTTTTTGAGCGGTTAATTCGGTTTTCGATTTATAGTCGTTTATATCGTAATTGATAATAACGTCTTTCTCTGGGGCTTGACCGGGCTGCCCTGTGCGCAGAATAATGCGGGTGAAGTGGTTATCGAGTTCGTTGCGAATATACTCGGCCACTTTTAACCCAGCGTCATCCGTTTCCATTACGACATCAAGTAAAACTACTGCAATATCGTCGTGGTCTCTAAAGCAATTTTTGGCTTCCTCACCGCTGTAAGCACTGACAAATTCAAGGGTTTTACCATTTAAGCTAAAGTCGTTCAGTGCAAGTTTGGTAACGGCATGTACTTCAGGTTCATCGTCAACAATAAGTACTTTCCAACTACCCAGATCGTCATATTCATTTTCGTCATCGTCTTCTGCGAATAGAAAGTCGTCATTCATCTGGTACATCCTGTAAGGTAAAAGATTGTTAAGCTTTACACTTTTTATTTTTATAGTGCGTCACAAAGATACTAATGCAAAACAGAATATAAGCAAACTTGCACGTTTTTCAACCACTAATTACACCAAATGTCACTCTGTCGTTTCCTCCGTAATCTTTAACCGATTTAACATCGCTAAATCCAGCTTCAAGCAGCAATGCTTGTATACGAGAAGCTTGATCAAACCCGTGTTCAAAGGCCAATAGTCCCTGTGCCTTTAAGTAATGAGGTGCATGTTTGATGATATACTTGATATCATCTAGACCGTCTTGACCTGAAATAAGGGCTGACTTAGGTTCAAAACGCACATCACCTTGAGCTAAATAAGGGCTGGTATCTTCGATATAGGGTGGGTTTGACACAATAACGTCAAACCTCATGTCGCCAAGGTCGCTAAACCAGTCGCTTTGTTTGAAGGTCGCATTTGAAATGGCATTTGACTTGGCATTCGACGTAGCCAAGGTCACCGCTTCTAAAAGAAAGTCGACACCAATAACCTGGCTATCTTTGAGCTCTGAAGCGACAGCCAACGCAATTGCGCCGGTCCCCGTACCAAGGTCACAAATATCAAGCGGAATGTCGGGCGCGGTCTTTAGGCGTTGATGAGCCCAGTGCAGTACTTGCTCTACCAGTATTTCGGTATCAGGGCGAGGTATTAACGTGTGCGGTGACGTTTTAAGCGAAAGCGTCCAAAAGTCTCGCTGCCCAATAATGTAAGCGACAGGCTCACCAGAGAGCCTTCTTTTCACTGCAACCTCGTACTGCGATTGCTCAATTGGACTTATTGTTTTATCCGGCCAAGTGAATAAGTAGGTTTGTGTTTTATTTAACACATGAGCCAATAATACTTTGGCATCAACCGAGGGCGATTCACCGCCCTCAAGTTGTTTTATTGCCCAATTGAGGGCGGTGTCAATTCGCATCGTTATTCGTCAGAAAGCGACGCCAATAAGTCAGCTTGGTGCTCTTGCAATATAGGGTCAATTAGCTGCTTTAAATCACCCTCTACAACTTCATCGAGTCGATAGATTGTCAGGTTGATACGGTGATCAGTAACGCGACCTTGCGGGAAGTTGTATGTGCGAATACGCTCTGAGCGATCGCCACTACCCACCAAGCTTTTACGGGTTGAGGCCTCTTCGGCGGCACGTTTTTCTTCTTCGATCTGATTCAAACGCGCTTGCAATACAGACATCGCTTTCGCTCTGTTTTTATGCTGTGAGCGCTCGTCCTGACATTCAACCACTAAGCCTGATGGCAAGTGCGTTATACGAATAGCAGAATCAGTTTTGTTAACGTGCTGACCACCCGCACCTGATGCGCGGAACGTATCAATTCGAAGTTCAGCTGGATTAATCTCAATGGCTTCTGACTCAGGAATTTCCGGTAATACCGCAACAGTACATGCAGAAGTGTGGATACGTCCTTGCGATTCCGTTTCAGGCACTCGCTGAACGCGGTGACCGCCTGACTCGAATTTCATAACGCCATAAACCCCGTCACCGCTAATATTAGCAATAACTTCTTTATAACCACCATGTTCGCCTTCATTGGCATTGACCAATTCAACACGCCAGCCTCTGCTCTCTGCATAACGACTGTACATACGGAATAAGTCGCCAGCGAAAATGGCAGCTTCATCACCACCAGCGCCTGCTCGAATCTCTAAGAAACAGTTATTGTCGTCGTTAGGATCTTTAGGCAGTAACAGCACTTGAAGCTCTGTTTCTAAGCGTTCAATGTCCGCTTTCGCTTCTTTCATCTCTTCTTGCGCCATTTCACGCATTTCTGCATCATCTTCGTTTAGCATTTCTAACGCAGACGCAAGATTTTCTTGGGCTTGCTGATAGGCATTAAAGCCAGCAACAACGTCTTCAAGCTGGCTAAACTCTTTTGATAGATTGCGAAACTTCTCTTGATCGCCGATAACATCAGGGTCACCTAACAGGGCCTGAACTTCTTCGAAACGCTCAACAAGATGCTCGAGCTTCCTAACTACCGACTCTTTCATATGCTTCTTATTACCTTATTTATTCTCTTCTGACGTATAGTCAGACAATGCTAATGCTTGCCCTAGCCAACGACTTAACGCTGGATCATCGTGCATGGCGGCTTCGCGTAACGCCAATGTGGTAGGATGCAATAGCGCATTGGTTAACTTATACGCCATTTCTTCTAATACCGCTTCAGCTTCTTTTCCTTCTGCCAATTGTGCTTTGGCTTTTTCAACAATATCGTCACGCTGCGCCATGCCTTTTTGGCGATACTGTCTCACTAAATCGATTGATTGCTGCGACTGTTTCCATGTCATGTAGTCGCCAGCTTGCTTATCTATAAGCTTTTCAGCTTCGATTGCTGCCTGTTCTCGGTTTTCTAAATTCTTTTGAACAATATGCTGTAAATCGTCAACCGTATAAAGGTAAGCATCACCTAAGTCATTAACTTCTGACTCTATATCTCTTGGAACTGCGAGGTCTACAAGAAACATAGGCATGTTCTTTCGCTGCTTTAAAGCTTTTTCGACCATGCCTTTACCTATTAAAGGTAGTTGACTGGCCGTAGAACTGATCACTATATCGAAATCTTTTAAGTGTTCTGGCACCTGAGAAAGGGTATAAACACTAGCTCCGAGGGTTTCAGCCAATGCTTCGGCGCGCGCTACGGTTCTATTCGCAACCGCTATCTTGCTTACACCCTGCTCTTTTAAATGCTGCGCGACCAATTCAATCGTCTCGCCGGCCCCTACCAGCAGCACTGAACGCTTGGGTAGCTCGGCGAATATATGCTTGGCCAGCTGAACAGCTGCATAGGCAACGCTTACTGCGTTAGCACCAATATCGGTTTCGCTTCTCACGCGTTTTGCAACAGAGAATGTATGTTGAAATAACTTATCAAACTCGCTGTTGATCATTCCTGAGTGTTTTGCGTCACCGAAAGCTTGTTTTACTTGTCCAAGAATTTGCGGCTCACCCAGTATTAGTGAATCTAAGCCGCTTGCCACACGCATGATATGCTTTACCGCTTCATCCTGCGCTAACACATAACTGTTGTTTGAAATTTCCTGTACATCTAAATGATGAAAATCACTGAGCCATTGCAGCAGTTTCTGGCCACTTTCATCTTGGGTATTCACATACAGTTCTGTGCGATTACACGTAGACACAATCACTGACTCGTCTACACCTTCAAGCTTTTTTAAGCTCGCAAGTGCTTCCACCAATGAGTCAGGTGTAAAGGCCACTTTTTCACGTAATGCGACTGGGGCTGTTTTGTGGTTAATACCGAGGGCGAGTAAAGTCATTAAAATCTGTGCTGGCAACGTCGGAGCGGCATTGTACGAAAAAGCCAAAATGATTGAAAGTGTTGGTGAAACTGTGTTCCCATATTGTTACTACTATTTGTATTAATATTAATCAGGCGCATTTACTGAAATGATTCGCATTTTATTTTTATGTATCAGCACGGTTATTATGCTAAGTGCGTGTACCACTGCACCAAAAGGGCCACAGAACACGGTAAACCTTACTGCACAACTACAAAAAGTTGCCGACGTTAACAAATGGCAAATGCGTGGCAAAATTGCATTTCGTCAGGGTAAAGAAGCGGCGAGTTTAAATCTAGTTTGGAAAAACGATTCTGGTAATTTCGAATTTCGATTAGCCAATTTTCTTGGCGTCACCATGGTCGACCTTAATGTTACCAATAATAAATCCGTTTTAGAGGCCGATGGTGAAACTTATATAGACGCTAAGCCAGAGCCGCTTATATATAATATTACTGGCATGATCATTCCTGTAGAATCTCTTCTCTCTTGGGTCAAAGGCCTTCCTCTTGAAAACGATTCTTACACGCTTACTGAAAAAGGTTTAGTTGATACTTTAGAAAGCACGTGCACCTTATGCCGAAACTGGAAAGTAAGTTATGGCAACTATGGAAGCGTTAAAACAGCAGTCAGTGACAACGTTTGGCTTCCACATAGTATTACACTTACACAAGAACAAACGGAAAACATACCGAAAACACAACTTAAAATAAAAATTTACGAGTGGACGCTCAATTGAAAACACAAGTAAACACAAAAGACTGGTGGCCTTCACCTGCCAAGCTCAATCTTTTTCTTCATATTCTTGGTCGCTACGAAAATGGCTATCATCAGCTACAAAGCTTATTTCAAATGCTCGACTACGGTGACAAGCTGGCCTTTACTATCGCTCAAAATTCAACCATAAAAATGGCCACGCCGTTACAAGGCGTTGCAGATGACGAAAACCTTATTATAAAAGCAGCGCGTTTATTGGCAGAAACAACTCAATGCAAGCTGGGCGCAACAATAACACTTGATAAATGTCTCCCAATGGGCGGTGGCATTGGAGGTGGTTCATCAAATGCGGCGACCACCTTAGTTGCACTTAACCACTTGTGGAACACGGGTTTAAGTGAAGATGAGCTGGCAGCTCTGGGATTATCACTTGGTGCCGATGTACCTATTTTTGTAAGAGGGTTAACAGCATTTGCTGGCGGTGTTGGAGAGCATATTACACCTGCACCACAACCTGAGATGTATTATTTAGTTGCCAACCCTAATGTGCATGTGAGTACGGCACAAGTGTTCACAGCACCTGAATTGCCAAGAAATACCCCTGCAATACAATGGCAAGATTATAAATTCGAAAAAACTCACAATGATTGTCAGCAATTAGTCGAGAATCGCTATCCTGAAGTTGCAAAATTATTACAGTGGTTGGTACACTACGCACCGTCGCGAATGACGGGCACAGGTGCCTGCGTGTTTGCCACTTTTTCTGACCGCGCTTTAGCCGAGCAAGTTCAAGCAGAAATGCCTGATAATTGGCAGAGCTTTGTCGCAAAAGGTGTGAACCGCTCACCACTATTAGATAAATTAGAACAACAAAAATAGCGTGTACGCCACATCGGACAAGAACTTAAAAATTGGGGTATAGCCAAGTTGGTAAGGCAGCGGGTTTTGATCCCGCCATTCGTAGGTTCGAGTCCTGCTACCCCAGCCAAACCTCTTTTATCAACGCACTGAGGAACCACTTGTGCCAGATATGAAGCTCTTTGCAGGTAATGCCGTACCAGAACTTGCCCAGAAAGTTGCCGATCGCCTCTATACCAAACTTGGAAATGCCAAAGTTGGCCGTTTCAGTGACGGTGAAATCAGCGTAGAAATTCATGAAAACGTCCGTGGCTCGGACGTTTTTATTATTCAGTCTACCTGTGCGCCTACTAACGATAACCTGATGGAATTGATCGTGATGATCGACGCATTGCGTCGCGCATCAGCTGGTCGTATCACGGCAGTGATCCCTTATTTTGGTTATGCACGCCAAGACCGTCGTGTTCGTTCAGCTAGGGTACCAATCACTGCGAAAGTAGTGGCTGACTTCCTGTCTAATGTTGGTGTTGACCGCGTTCTTACTATCGACCTCCACGCCGAGCAGATTCAAGGGTTCTTTGACGTTCCTGTAGATAATGCGTTCGGTACACCTATCCTTCTTGCTGATATGGTAAGAAGAGATTTTGTAGACCCGGTTGTTGTATCACCTGACATTGGTGGTGTTGTGCGCGCTCGTGCAACGGCTAAGCTGCTTAACGATACTGATCTTGCCATTATTGATAAGCGTCGTCCTAAAGCGAACGTCGCTCAGGTAATGAACATCATTGGTGATGTGAAAGACCGCGACTGTATTATTGTCGACGACATGATTGACACAGGCGGTACGCTGGCAAAAGCAGCAGAAGCGTTGAAAGCGCATGGTGCTCGAAAAGTATATGCTTATGCTACTCACGCGATCTTCTCTGGAAATGCAGTAAACAATCTTAAAGAGTCTGTGATCGACGAAATTATTGTGACTGACTCTATCCCACTAAGTGCAGAAATGCAGAAAATGGGTAAAGTTAAGCAACTTACATTGTCTGAGATGCTTGCAGAAACGATTCGACGTATCAGCAACGAAGAATCTATTTCTGCGATGTTTGAGTACTAATTGCACTTGATGTAAGCAAACAGCAAAAAGGCGAGCATGGCTCGCCTTTTTTAATTACATTCCCGAGATTGCAGCCCATTAGTTATCGTCGGTATCGTCATCTTCTTCGGGCATTTCAACATCAACTACCGGAACTTCCACTTCTTTAGTAACAGTACGCACTTCAACATCCGCTGTTTCTACTTCGTACTCGGGAAGTTCACCACCATCGACATCGACCGTTGGCATTTCTCCGTCCTCTGTTTTAACGACTTCATACTCAGGAATTTCGCCTGCATCAACGTCAACATCTGGCATCTCACCATCTTTCGTTTTATTTACATCGCACGCGCCCAGAGTAAGCGCAAAACTTGAGATTGCTAGAATTTTACCTAAATGTTTCATCATTTTCTCCTTAACGTATTGTTTCGCTGCGCTTATACATCCATGCACAGAAAATAAGGTATTGTGCTAAATAGCCCTTGAACCCAAAAACATATTTTGGGTTTACCACGCTTGTGCGACCTTAAAGACACCCTACCTTTCTTTGACAAAGCGATTGTTGCAGTCATTATACCAAAGTGAATTTCGTCTCGATTCTTATAAGATTCAAACGAATCTCGCCTGCTAAAAAATTTGCATTGAAAAAAGTGATAAAGAAGGATCCTTTTGCTATGTGTTATTCGCGTGTATCAAAACGCTAACCCACTGATTAAATTTTGTTTAAACCCTTTCCCCTTCAATTAGATAGTGACGACATCAACGTTACAAAAGACACAATAATGCAGACTTTATTTTGTGACATGTATCAGGCAAATAGAGGCTAGTGACAAGATAATACAGGTGTGATTTGAAGTGATTTAAACCGGCTGTTAAGAAATGGTTAAGGTAACAACTGTATAATATGGTGTTAATAAATGTAGAAATTACTCAAGCTGAAAAAGAAGGAATGGCGTTTTACTCAATGCTTATCGCGCTAAACATATTTTGCCTCCACCTTCACTTTCTGCTAACACTATAGCCAAATAGTAGGTAAACACCTACCAGCTCGGTTGTTAATGTGTACAGCCGTAATTCTATTTACAAAAGGAAGAGAAATGAAAATATCCTCGCTATGTCTAATTACTGTAGCGACATCAACTCTGCTACTGTCTGGTTGCAATAATAAAGAAGAGAATGGAGACGCTACTGTGGCTGATAAAAAAGAGATGCAGAGTAATGCCGAAAGCGCCAAACCTAAAGCGCTAGAAGCAGAACCCGTCAAGCAAAGTGCGGCAATAGAGTCGTCAAAAACGCAATCTGTCACACTCACAGGCTCTATTATATATAAAGAGCTGGAAGGCGGTTTTTATGCCTTTATTGCCGAAAATGGCGACCGCTATACCCTACATGGGCTAGACGAAACCTATCAAAAGAATGGGTTAATTGTCGAAGTTAATGGTGTTACAAAACCCGATGTAATGACATTCACTCAATTCGGTACCGTATTGCAAGTAAACACTATCAAGGTACTTGATACCAGTAAGGTGATTGATAACATTCAAACACAATAAACACACTATATAAGTTGCATCCGCATAAATAGTGTGATTACAAGCGCCTTAGCGGGCGCTTTTTGTTTGCTAGCAATTGTATGTTTGTAGTTGTGGTGTTAGAATTCGCCGCCCTTGAAATTCGAGGTGGTGTAATGACGTGCTTTTTGAGTACGGATAAACACAATTTAACAGTAGGTTTTGGTCGCAAAAACCTACACCATTAGACTTTATAATTGGAGACAGACAATGTCTGAAGCAATTTTTAACCTAGACGCATCTGTTCGTACAGACCTAGGGAAAGGTGCGAGCCGCCGCCTACGTCGCGAAGATAAGCTTCCAGGTATCATTTACGGTGGTGAAGAAGCGCCAGTTTCTATCACGCTTGCACACAACAAAGTATTTCAAGCTTCTGAATTTGAAGCGTTTTACTCACACGTTCTTACTTTGAATGTAGACGGTAAAGCAGTTGAAGTTCTTGTTAAAGATATGCAACGCCACCCGTACAAGCCTAAGATCACTCACATCGATTTCCAACGTGTAATCGCTGGTCAAGCTGTACACACTAACGTTCCAGTTCACTTCATCAACGAAGAGAAATCTGCAGCGGTTAAAGCTGGCGGTGTTGCTGAGCATCACCTAACAGAAATCGAAGTGACTTGTCAGCCTAAAGATCTACCAGAGTTCATCGAAGTAGACATGGCAGGCGTTGAAATGGGTCAAACACTACACTTGTCTGACCTTACACTTCCAGCTGGCGTATCTTCTGTTGAACTTGCTAAGAACGACGAAGCTCACGACCTAGCGGTTGTAACTGTTAAGCCTGCTAAAGGCGCAGCAGCTGAAGACAGCGAAGAAGAAGCTACTGAGGAATAATCCTCTTGGCTGATATTCGCCTTATCGTGGGTCTGGGTAATCCAGGCCCCGAATACGACAATACCCGACACAATGCCGGTGAATGGTTTCTAAACCAACTTGCCGACACCTATAACGCCCCGCTAAAACCAGAAACAAAATTCTTCGGTAAAACAGCTCGTATTACGATTGCTGGCAAAGATATTCGTTTGCTCTACCCCACTACCTTTATGAATAAAAGTGGACAGGCGGTTGCAGCACTTGCAAACTTTTACCGAATAGAACCAGAACAAATACTAGTAGCGTTTGACGAACTCGATTTACCACCCGGTGTAGCAAAGTACAAAGTAGGTGGTAGCTCTAGTCAAAATGGCGTGCGTGACATTGTGGCTAAAATGGGTAACAACAAGAATTTTTTACGCTTGCGTATTGGTATTGGTCACCCAGGACATAAAAGCCGAGTTACAGGCCACGTGCTAGGTAAGCCGCCAGCAGATGAGAAAGCAGCCATTGACAGCGCCATTGATGAAGCGGTTCGCTGCACCGAAATTCTGCTTAAAGAAGACCTAAAGCAAGCGCAGAACAGGTTACACTCGCATAAAGCGTAACCGATTAACAGTGATTACTTTTCCAGACAAGGATCCATACCATGGGTTTTAAATGCGGTATTGTTGGCCTACCGAACGTAGGTAAATCAACACTTTTCAATGCATTAACTAAAGCGGGTATTGAAGCGGCTAACTTTCCCTTCTGTACCATCGAACCGAACACTGGTGTAGTACCTGTACCAGACCTTCGTTTGGACAAGCTAGCTGAAATTGTAAATCCTCAGCGCGTTATTCCTACCACGATGGAATTCGTAGACATTGCAGGGTTAGTTGAAGGCGCGTCTAAAGGTGAAGGTCTTGGTAACAAGTTCTTGGCTAACATTCGTGAAACTGACGCCATTGGCCATGTAGTTCGCTGCTTTGACGATGAAAACATCGTGCACGTTGCTGGTCGCGTTAGTCCGAAGGACGACATTGACGTTATCAATACCGAGTTAGCACTTGCTGACCTTGAAACAACTGAAAAAGCGCTTCACCGTGTAGCAAAACGTGCTAAAGGTGGTGACGCAGACGCCAAGTACGAAATGAAAGTACTTGAGAAGATTAAGCCGCATCTTGACGAAGGCTTATTGCTTCGTTCACTTGAGCTTTCAAAAGAAGAGCTTGCCGCTATTAGCTACATGAACATGCTGACACTTAAGCCTACCATGTATGTTGCTAACGTGAACGAAGACGGTTTTGAAAACAACCCATATCTTGATCAAGTTCGTGAAATTGCGGCAGGTGAAAACGCAACTGTAGTGGCGGTTTGTGCCGCTATCGAATCGGATATTGCCGAGCTTGAAGATGACGAGCGCGAAGAATTCATGCAGGACATGGGCCTAGAAGAGCCAGGTCTTAACCGTGTTATTCGCGCAGGTTACAGCCTACTTACGCTACAAACTTACTTTACTGCTGGTGTAAAAGAAGTGCGCGCATGGACCTTCCCTGAAGGCTCAACTGCACCACAGGCAGCAGGTAAAATTCACACCGATTTCGAAAAAGGCTTTATTCGTGCGGAAATCGTAAGCTACGACCACTTCGTAGAATTTAACGGTGAGCAAGGAGCCAAAGACGCGGGTAAATGGCGTCTAGAAGGTAAAGATTATATTGTTAAAGACGGCGATGTAATTCACTTCCGCTTTAATGTATAAAAGCGTTATCTTGATGTGTGAACATCAATAAAGCACTATTTTTAAAGCCACCTGTTTAGGTGGCTTTTTTGTTTTAAGTTTGAGCAAAGCTAAACACCCTGATATAAAAGTGTTTTCACGTCTCATCAACGGAAGCAAAATGAGTAGAAACACCGTAACTGACAAAAACGCAGCCACTATTAAGCGTTTTACGCTAAAAACACTTATTCTGATGTCGTTGGGCGTGTCAATAGCAACGCTACCAGCGCTTGCTTCTGAACCTAGCGAGAAGTTGGCAAAAACAAGCCAATCCACTGTGAACAGTAACACCGGTAAGTGGTTTGAAGTAGCTCAACAACAAACTGTCACGTTTACTACACCATTAGGTGATGTGGTTATCGCGCTACACCCTGCCCTTGCTCCTAAACATGTCGCTAGGTTTAAAGCACTGATTAACGCAAAGTTTTACGACAATCAACATTTTTACCGCGTTGTTGATGGCTTTGTCGCACAAGCAGGAAGCAATGACAGCCATGATGCTAACAAATTCGAGCCTGCACTTTTGTCCAATATAGACGCTGAATTTACGCAGCCCCTTTCTGGGAATGTAGTATCGATTGAAAACAAAGATATGTTTGCCCCTGAAACCGGATTTTTAGACGGGTTTGCTGTTGGCATCGACAAAGACAAGCAACAAATGTGGGGGCTACACTGTCCTGGAGTTGTTGCATTTGCGCGTAACAGCGAAAAGGATACCGCGAGTACTGAGTTTTATATTGTGATTGGTCAAGCGCCACGACATTTAGACCGAAATATGTCTGTGGTGGGACGCGTTGTGAAAGGCATGGATGTATTACAAAAACTGCCGAGAGGAAATCTTGCAAACGGCGGTGTACTCGATACATTAGTCGAAGACAGCACTATCCTTAGCGCAAAAGTACATAGGCCACAGGATAAGCCTTACTTTTTACAGACCACAAACAATGAAGAGTTTAAACAGCGCATTCACGTAGGTAAAACGCTCGACAACCCGTTTTTTCACGATAACAGTTACGGCCCTCGGCCAATTGACGTGTGCTATCACCAAACCAAAGCGACGACGACACCATAAATTCAATTATTTTGACTAGCATGAGATTAAAAATACGGCTTCAATAATACGAGGTCGCATTTTGCGTAGCGGTTTAGCACGTAAATACTGTATAAAACTCAGCCAAGATGCTTCATTGGTTATGCCAGCCACTGCGCTTTTGGCACTTCACGAACTGTAATATTTTGCAGTACGAATCTCTCAAGTTGTTCAAATTCGCCACTTTTTGAGTGATATTCATACCCCAACGAACACTTAATAAGCATTTAGAAAAAGTTAGTAAAAAAGGGGTTGACGGTTGCCAGTCATATACGCATAATACGCGCCACTTCCTGAGAGGGAAGAGAAGTAAAGAGGCTACGTAGCTCAGTTGGTTAGAGCACATCACTCATAATGATGGGGTCGCAAGTTCGAATCTCGCCGTAGCCACCACTTCTCTATTATTTCTTAGGAAAGTTTAGCTGCGCGGAAGTGGTGGAATTGGTAGACACGCTGGATTTAGGTTCCAGTGCTTCACGGCGTGAGAGTTCAAGTCTCTCCTTCCGCACCACAACTGGGGTATAGCCAAGTTGGTAAGGCAGCGGGTTTTGATCCCGCCATTCATAGGTTCGAGTCCTGTTACCCCAGCCATTCTTTTTTAAAAGAATATTACAGCTAACGTCTACGCGGAAGTGGTGGAATTGGTAGACACGCTGGATTTAGGTTCCAGTGCTTCACGGCGTGAGAGTTCAAGTCTCTCCTTCCGCACCAATTGGGGTATAGCCAAGTTGGTAAGGCAGCGGGTTTTGATCCCGCCATTCATAGGTTCGAGTCCTGTTACCCCAGCCAAATTCTTGAGAAGCCGCTCTGTGAGCGGCTTTTTATTGAAAATAAAAGTTTTAGGCTACGTAGCTCAGTTGGTTAGAGCACATCACTCATAATGATGGGGTCGCAAGTTCGAATCTCGCCGTAGCCACCAACTTTTATACTTCCTTAATTGGAAAGTCTACATACGCGGAAGTGGTGGAATTGGTAGACACGCTGGATTTAGGTTCCAGTGCTTCACGGCGTGAGAGTTCAAGTCTCTCCTTCCGCACCAATATTGGGGTATAGCCAAGTTGGTAAGGCAGCGGGTTTTGATCCCGCCATTCATAGGTTCGAGTCCTGTTACCCCAGCCATATTCTTGAAAAGCCGCTCTTTTGAGCGGTTTTTTATTTTTTGCTATAAACAAGTTCAAAACTTAATAGCCACTCGCTTTTTTCTTCCCCCATTTTGCATTTTGTCATGCTAGTATTGAGTTTTTATGACTAATGGACCTTCTCTTTTCCATACTAAGTCTATGGTAAACACTTTCTAAATACATTCTTCGTAAAGGAAAAGTGTTACGAAAGCGCCATCGAATAGTATCTGAGTCCTAATAACAATAACGAAGGAAAGTGCGTGATCAACGAACTCGTTTCTATTGTAAACAACGTGTTGTGGGGAGATGGCCAAGTACTTATTATCATGCTTCTGGCATGTGGTATTTGGTTTACGGTAAAGCTTGGCGGCGTACAGCTGCGACACTTTGGCCATATGTTTTCCCTGCTAAAAGGCAGTAATACCGCAACGAAAGACGGCATAAGCTCGTTTCAGGCACTCTGTACAAGTTTATCCGCTCGGGTTGGAACCGGTAACTTAGCGGGTGTTGCTGTTGCCATTTCTTTAGGTGGCTCTGGCGCCATATTCTGGATGTGGATGATCGCACTTTTGGGTATGGCAACAGGCTTTGCCGAGAGCGTGCTAGGCCAGCTTTACAAAGTGCGCGATGAAAACGGCGAATTTCGTGGCGGCCCTGCTTATTACATCAAGCAAGGCTTAAACAAAACCTGGCTTGCTGTCGCATTTTCTTTGTGTCTTTTCTTCGGCTATGGATTTGTATTTAGCGCTGTACAGGCCAATACCATTACAGATGCACTTAACAATGCCTATGCATTTCCCAGTGAATACGTAGGTGTTGCTATTATTGCCTTGGCAGCACTTATCGTTGTAGGTGGTTTACGCGGTATCGCGCGCTTTGCTGAATACGTTGTGCCGTTCATGGGTATAGGTTACGTATTAGTGGCACTTGCTATTACGTTTATCAATATTTCAGAGCTGCCCGCTATGCTTCTCGATATCGTAAAATCAGCTTTTGGTTTACAAGAAGCCGGCGCAGGTGCACTTGGCGCTGCGATTAAAAACGGTATTCAGCGCGGTTTGTACTCAAATGAAGCCGGAAGCGGCTCTGTACCTCATGCAGCAGCCAGTGCAGTACCCAACCCTAACCACCCCGTTTCACAGGGTTATATTCAAATGCTAGGTGTATTTTTGGACACCATGGTGCTGTGTACTGCCACCGCATTCATTATTTTACTTGCTGGCGGTTCTAGCTCAGAGCAAATGGAAGGTATTCGCCTAACGCAAGATGCTATGAGCAGCCATTTGGGTGAAGGGGGAACAGACTTTGTTGCCGCCGCTATCAGCTTATTCGCCTTTACTTCTGTGGTAGCAAACTACGCCTATGGCGAAAGTAACCTGCACATGTTTAAGCTAGATAACCGTGCTGGGCGCGCGGCTTATACCATTGGGTATCTAGGAATGATTTACTGGGGTGCGCAGGCAGCACTGCCACAAGTGTGGGCAATGGCAGATATGGCGTTAGGCTTAATGACGGTGATTAACATTATCGCTATCGTGTGGATGACGCCGACAATTGTTTCTATCAGTAAAGACTACTTCAAGAAAAAAGACAGTGGCGAGAAAGTGGAATACAAAGCGGGTGACTGTGAAATACAGGGCAAGTCTGAAGATGGAGTGTGGGACTGACACGCTCTAGTTAACGACTAGAAAAGGAGGCGAAGGCCTAATGCCGATCAGTTAAGAAAAGTTTTAGCGATCGGTTGACCGATCTTTTATAGATGTAAAAATCCGATGAGCATTTGCCATCGGATTTTTTTATG
>NZ_JAJALG010000080.1:0-2407 GCF_020515205.1 Alteromonas sp. McT4-15 | reverse complement strand
TAATATACATTATGCGCAATTAAGTATATGGACGATTAGGGAGCTGATGTCACTCTATTCGGTTGGTTTGTTGGCTGTGATTGCTTACAGACTTTTAGTTATAACTGTCTTGTACGGCTCAGCATCACGCTGAGGCGTACAAGAACAGTTAAACAGTTTATGTGGTTTGGGATTACTTTAGTGTTCGCATTGCTGAATTAAATACCTGCTTATAGTTTGTTTCTAAGTAATTCGCTAACGCCTGCTTAATTCCGTAATCGCTGTCTTCATCTGGTGTCAGTTCTGCTAGATAACGTACCGCTTGGATTGATTTTTCAAGCTCCATTAAGTCACGGATTAATTGATGTGATTTGTTTTTTCTAGACATGATTTTTAAGTCCTTTAAACGATCTGTATTTAATTTCAGTTAGCATTTAACGATGTAAATTCCTAAGCTGGTTATGTGAACTTTCCAAGGACTAGAAACAATTTCACCTGTGCTTTTCAGCAATATTCCTCCGCCTTTAGCTCGACGTGGTTTGTCGTCGATAGTTGCAATTTCTTTTACCCATGTTGGCATTAACCACCAACAACGTTCATTTTTAGCGGCATCAGATAAACCGCCACAGCCCATGATTCGACAGCCCTTTGGGAATGCGTCTGCATCGTCTTTTGACAGGTATTTAGCCAAGTAAGCAATGGGACGCTTAACCCATTCAATACGCGTCATGCCATGTGGCCACCAACCTTGCTTATCTGGTTTAGGCAACGTAATGCCCCGTGGAAGCCATAAAACAACGTGGTAGTGCACTGCCCCACGCTTTTGTAGCTCAGCAACCCACACATAGCGCACAGCAATTTTTCTACGCTTACACCATTGCCTTACAAGCCTTAGGAAGTAACTCACATCATCAGGACGCCAATCATCAACGTTTCTGTACGTCAACGTCACCATGGCGCGACGATAGCGCGTCTTGGTTTGCTGTAAGTCTTCTTCGTGAAGTCTGGCCGCTGTGAGCGTGCCGTGCTTCATTCTTCTAAGGCGAGTTTGTAAACGGTCAACCTTGTGTATTTCGGTTGGCGTTCCACTTGTTGATAAAGAGATAAACCCAGGCGCAGTTCGCTTGGTAATTTGGCTATCGAGGTCGTTTTGGGGTGTTTTTTCGTCAATTTCTAAGTTCGTGCTAAACTTTTCGCATGAAATATTTTCATGCGAACGGTATGCTAGACGAGCCGATTCACTGACAGAATCAGTTTGTGTTAGTAACATTGCCGTGTTACTCCTTTTGCTAGGTCTGTAACAACGCGCATAGAGAGTTGCCGCTCTCTAGACGCATCCCAGAAGCCTGACTTTGCCGAGTCGGGCTTCTTACTTTCTGGCTACTTAAAGCCAACGTCCACAAACATACTTCACATCACTTGCTTAGAACAGCAAAAAAAGCGCAAATAAAAAAGACCAATTAATTTAATTAATACAATGGTTTATTAGAATATTAGAACCTTAGAATACGAGAATATTAGAATGCGAGAATCTAAGGTAAGAAATCGGTCAAAATGACAGTAGAGTGGACTGTTATAGTAAGTCCACTTTTAGGTGTTTTACCGTGGGAAACCACGGTAAAGTTTGCGTGTCACAGAACTCGCAAACTAAAAAGCAAAAAGTACGGGATACCATACTAAAGTTCGGGTGTCACAGAACCCCGAACTAAAAAGCCTTGTCGCTTCGCTCCGGTTTAGCAGGAAAGGAAAAGCTAAACGCTTTCCCTGAAAGTGAATGCGTTCCAAAGGAACGCGCTGTCTCCGCTCCGTCGATGTTTACCATGCAAGCATGGAAAACATGGTCGCTGCATGTCCTTTGGACATTAAAAAGCCCTCTAGATAGAGGGCTTTGATTTACTTCTTATTTTGAAAATAAACTTCGAACGTCTTACAAACTCTACTAACTAAAAAGTAAGTTATTACTAAATAAACCACTAGAGGTTCAACAGTCATCATTCTTTCTATAAATTCAAATGTTGTATTATTCATTGTATTTCATCAGTTAACTTGATGATTAACGCTTGAATAACTAGCTTTCTTGCTTAGATTCATTTGCAGAGCTTGCGATACAAAGAATCGTCCATGTTTTGCTGTATTATACCGTAAAAAAGCAGTGTGGCTGCTCTATTTTCATACAGGCATGATGAAATGAATAAACCAGTAACTTTGACCACTGAACAACAGCTACTTTTGGTACGTATGCCGTGCAGACTACGTGGTACCTATATCACATGGTTACTTGGTTTTGATCCATATTTCCTCATGAGTCGCGAAACGTACTACCGTCATGCTGAAGAATTGGCAACAAAATACGGTATTGAGATACGCAAAAAAAGCCCGTATTATCAGTCAGATAGGCAGACTATTTAATATACATTATGCGCAATTA